>JBDZWB010000130.1:0-5083 GCA_040255975.1 Nitrosopumilales archaeon | reverse complement strand
GGTCCTGATTGGCCCTCCATGGCTAACCCGCTTTGAGAAGGCTAGGATAACCGGCTCTAGGTCGCTTCAGCTGTCGCTTGGTGCGCCGCCACTTATCAAGGTTCCAGCGGAGGCAAGGAGCTCGATCATGCTTGCAGTAGAAGAAATTGACCAGAAGGCGCTCCCCATATCGATTCGGCGCATACTGCCAAACGGCAGGTACCAAGACATCCCAATCGATTGGATGAAATAATCAGATTTCTTTCAGCTTGCTTTCGTCGAAAATGTCCGATCCGTACCACCTGTAGCGGAAATAGTCAAGGCACCACTCATGGAATACGCGGTCTGAACTGTAAAACATCATGTTCATGTCTGTCTCGCCCTTTTGTGTCGGGAACAACACGGCCGCGTTCTTTTCATTCAGTATGACAGCCACCTGTACGCTTTCTACCATCCTGCGCTCTATCGAGCCTTTATTCAAGAGCTCGTTGTGTCCGAGTTTTTTCAAGAGCTCTTTCCTGCCCTTTGGGATGATGACGTTCTTTGGAAAGACATAGCTGTATTTCACACCCTTCTCTTTGACGCGGCTGACCGCTGGTTCTATCAGGTCTATCGGCACTTGTGGTACTATTTCATAGATGTATTCGTCGGCATTGCGGTAAATATCCTTCCAGCGCTCCAGAATTGCGACCACGCCCTTTATGTATTCACATTTGTCCAGCGCACCAAGTCGCATGATGAACTTTATTGGGAGCTCTCCCAGCACATGTTCTGAAAAATACTCTTTGTGTTTCGAGAGGTAATTAAAGGTAGGAATCTGTTTGATTATGGTGTTGCCAAAAGTTGTTAGCGAGAATATGCCCTCGGGGTCCTTCTCTATCAAGCCTGCATCCTGCAGACGGTTGACGTTCCGATGAGCTTCCTGCATAGTTATGCCCAAGTCCTTGGCAATCTGCGATATCTTGGCGCTCTTTTCGTTTAGCTTGAAGATTATGGCCAGCCTCTGCTCGCTTGCCAGCTCAAAGAATGTCTTTTCAGTGTTAGCATAAGCCTCTATAGCGTCTTCAGAGGAAGGCATGTTATTGCTTCAGGCAGGGGATTGCTTTAAACATTCCACCTAGTAGTGGCTGCTTTGCGACTTGGCGCGGTTGGTATTCCTGATTGCGATGACACCTACGATGATAAAGCCCACGCCGATAGCCAGAATGATATAGTCGGCGATCATTATCGATGCCCAGACAGGATTTTGTGTGCCGGCCCAGATGAACAAGAGTGCCATGAATACCAGCGCGATGCCGGTGATGGTTTCGCCGTTTATCCGCTGCTTTCCTCCGCCTTCAGTCATTACCATAAGCAGTCTTGGCTGGATTATTAATAGCTTCAACTGCCTTTCTGCATGAAGTTACTATTCTATTACGATATCACTGGTCTCGACGGTCGTAAGTATTTGGGGATTGGGGAATCCACTTAGCAAGAACGCCCTAAGCTGGTAGTTTCCGGCATTTTGGGGAGTCCAAGATATCCCTATTTCGCTCTGTGCATTAGCCTCGAGCCGTCCGATCGAAAAGCCAAGAAACTGTGTCACACCATCTTTGTCCCTTGATTCGATTATGGCCACGAATTGAAGCGGGTCATCGCTGTTGTTCAAGGCCGATGTTGACAGAACGAGTATCTGTCCATCAGAACCCCTTGATAGTACGTTGCCCTGCTGATCTTTCAGGACTGGACTAGTGACACTAGGAGAAGATTGAGCTAGCACATTTTGAATAGATACGGGGATGATTACCATTAATGCAATAGTCAGCAGGAAAATTCTATACATGTCAGTGCTCGCGCACAAGTGTGCCCCTGCATTGCTCACAAATAGTTTCATCGATGTTTGACTCGATGCTGTGATGCACATCACAGATGATGAGTGTGTAGCGCATGTAATTACACAGCCCGACAAACTTGGCAAGTGTGCTTGGCGTGTACGCCTTGTTCGTAGAAAGGTCCTTGGCAATGTCGTCGATCATGCGCATCACTTCTCTCACAGATTCGAGCTTTGAAATCAACTCCATGTCGCCCCTTGTGCCCCTCACATAGTTGCTGACGGCGGCCTGCGTGATTCCTAGCACCTTGGCAACATCCTCCTCTTTAAGCGCATATTCTTTGATCAATTTTTTTGCAAGAATCGCCCTGACGGCAGGAATAAGTGACTTGGCCTCGATCTCTGAAGGAAGTAGCATTGAAGTACAGTCCAATTTTGCTTTTTATTATATAAAGGTTCTTAGTACCGCCTACTGTTTATATCAGGCACAGGCTGATTGAAGAAAAGATGAAGGCAGTCTTTGTAAAAGGTCACAGCGCGGTATCCGTTGACGACGTCAATGCGCCGGAAATGGCAAGTGCTGGAGATGTGGTCGTCAAGATGCGCGCCTGTGGACTGTGCGGCTCGGATCTGGAAAAGATCTATGGCGAGTACGGCATGACGTCCGGCAGGCTCGGGCACGAGCCGGCAGGACAGGTTGTCGCAGTTGGTAGTGACGTAAAAGACTTTGCACCAGGAGACCGCGTTTTCATTCATCATCACGTGGCATGCTATTCCTGCCACTACTGCAAACACGGCGATCATACGATGTGTCCGCATTACCAGACGAGCAACATCAGCCCTTGCGGGCTGGCTGAACAGTTCCTTGTGCCAGAGTGGAACGTATCCAGGGGCGGCCTGATAAAACTGCCAGAGAATGTCAGCTATGACGAGGCGTCACTTATCGAGCCCTTTGCGTGTTGCATCAGGGCGTGGAACAAGTGCAACTTCCAGCAAGGCGACGATGTCGCGGTGCTTGGCGCCGGCCCAGCAGGATTGATGCACGTACTTCTTGCAAAGGCGTACGGTGCACGGAAGGTGTTTGTCCTTGACATCAACGACTTTCGCCTGAACTTTGCAAGCAGATATGGAGTAGAAGTGTTCAACTCTGCTACTCCAGATCTGGCAGGCAAGATCAAGTCTGCGACTGATGGAAGAGGTGTTGATGTCTGCGTTGTAGCCACTGGCAGCATGAAGGCGCTTTTGCAGTCATTCGAGTTTACTCGGAAGGGTGGTGACGTGATGCTCTTTGGCGTGCCTCCGAAAGGATCCCAGATGTCGTACGACATGAGCAAGCTGTACTCGAGCGAGCACTCGATAATACCAAGCTACGCAGCTTCAGAGATAGAGACAAACGATGCACTGAAGCTTATTGCAGAGAAAAAGGTCGATATGGCATCGCTTATCACTCACAGGTTTGACATCAGCAATGCGGCCGAGGCGGTCAAGTGCGCGCATGAAGCCAGAGACGCGATGAAGGTAATTGTGACTTCGGGCTAGATGGTTGAACATTTAAGAGTATACTACCAGAGGCTGCATCGTCTTTTGCTGTAGCTCCATCCTGTACCTCTTGTTCCGCGGCCTCGTCCTTAGACGATACCCGCAGCAAGGGCAGAAAATACCATCCCATTCTACGAAAATCTCGCAAATATTGCAGCGCTTTTGTCCGCTTTCATAGCGGCCGACATTGACGCCATCTCGCTTTGGCGGCTTGTGGCGCACACAGACCCCTTTGCAGCCCATTTCAATACATCTGCGCCACCTTTGACTATAACCTGTAAGAGTACAGCGCAGTGCACTGCAATCAAAACATAGAAGAATCTACAGTGCAACACATTCTTGAAAAAATAATAATGTCAAGCATCTGTCACGTGTTGATCAAGCTGTGCCTCTTAAGAAAAGCGCGCTGGCACGGACTGACGTCCTAGTCATTCTGATCGTCTTTACGGCGGTCGTTTCTATGGCCGTCGCTTCATATTCCTATTCTATCTACGTAGCTAACGCAATCGAAAGGAATGCACTTGAAACCGTCCACGAAAACTCTAGAATAGCAGCGCACGACCTTTCAGAGATACTAAAGGTCAGGATGGAGTCGGTGATGACGAACGTAAAGATCGTGGCAAACTCTTCGGCCGTCCATGCCCAAGAAGTGCAGCGCGCACGCGTGACGATCGAAGCGATTCAAGAGTCGACCCAGGACATAACTGACAGCTACCTGTGGTTGGACGGCGGAGGCAAGCTGCTCTGGTCAAGCTCCTTTACAAACACTACATTGCACCAACAATTTCTAGGAGCTGACAGGAGCGACAGGCCATACTTTCAGGTTCCAAGGCAGACGCTTGAGCCCTACATCACTAGCGTACTCGCTTCGGCAGATAGCACCCCGCGGTTCTACATCTCACAACCAGTGCGGAGCATCGGCAGTGGGGAATTTGAAGGCGTAATCGTCGCGTCGGTCCAGCCGGTCAATGTCGGCCGGTTCCTCCAGTCAAAAATATCACCGGATTTCCAGAGCACCACAGGGCTTGTAGACCGCACAGGCGTGATACACTATGCATCGAACGAGTCGCAGATAGGGATGAACGTATTCACTGAGGAATACCAGTCACAGCTTCCTGAAAACATGAGGCAGCGGGTTTCCGACTTTTTGAGGGGATCATTGCAGGGAGAAGCAGGCGTTGAGGACATCAGTACAGGTGACATGAGCCTGACGCTTGCATATCAGAGCGTGTTGATAGACGACATTGACTTTGCGGTGCTCTATATCACAACAGTCCACACCTTTGAAGAAGAAATCACCCCGGTCATAAACAGTCAGAGGACGCTCAACACCATCTTTATCATTGCGGTGGGCTCGATAGCTGGCGCAGTTGTCTTGATGATGGTATCATCAAACAAGAGGCTTGCCAAGCTAGTCGAGGAAAAGACCAGCGAGCTGAGGCAGACAAACGAGTCACTCGTAGAGTCGAACATAAAGCTCGAAAGGGCAAACGAGCAGTTGGATGAGCATGACAAGATGCAGCGCGAGTTCATCAACGTTGCTGCGCACGAGCTCCGGACGCCGGTTCAGCCGCTGCTCGGCATGACAGAGCTTTTGGGGGACAGGCCCGAGTCTGAAAAAGAGGGAGGGATAGTAATATCAAAAGAAGAGGTAGAAATGCTAGAGCGGAACGCAAAGAGGCTCGAAAAATTGACTCAGAACATTCTTGACGTGACAAGGATAGAGAGCAACAAGCTAGTCCTGAACTGCGAAAG
>JBDZWB010000129.1:0-5083 GCA_040255975.1 Nitrosopumilales archaeon | reverse complement strand
TCGGTTTATCGCTACAGAAAAGCCCCACTGCTCATGGGCAATTTTTGGAGGCAATATTCAATGATGCTATTCAGAGGTTTCCTCGTCGTCTCCTTCTTCTAGTTCAGACTCGATCTTTTCCTGCAGCTTTTGCACCTTCCTTGCGAATACGAGGTAAGTGGTGTGCCCTATCATCCTCATCGACGGCCTAGTCATCCCTTCTCTTGCCTCGATGTTGCGAATCATGAGTTCGACGCAGTCAATGTCTGCATAGCCGGCGCGTTTCAGCTCGGTAGCCGTCTTTTCGATCTGATTCATGGTCGGGCAGATGGCAACAAACGCTCCGCTGCCTTTCAGAGCTTCATGCACCTGATCTACTACGGTCCAAGGGTCTCCAAGGTCAACTATAGCAACGTCGGCCTCCCGGATGTCTACTCCTTGGTGTGGGTCATGCTGGTGTAGCGTAACATACTGCGACATGCCCGCCTTCTCCAAGTTGCGTTTGGCGATATCCATGAACTCTGGATTGACGTCAAAGCTGTAAATGTGACCTTCAGGCTTGACGATGCTTGCCATGAACGTGGCAAGGGCTGCGCTTCCCGTGCCCACTTCGAGAACCTTCGATCCGTTCTTGAGGCCTGTGCGTGCGGCGATGTAGCCAAAGTCTTTTGGATAGACGATTTGCGTCCTCCTTTCTGACTTCATGATAAAGTCGTGGATTGTAGGTTCGATTAGAAAGATCAGTTTGCCCTCGGTCGTTCTGACGGCCGACCCATATTCCATGCCAATGGTGGATGAAATGTCGATTATTCCAAGGTGAGTGTGAAGTTTTTTATCCTGCGTCACCTTGGTAAGCCACTTTTTGCGCGGCGTGTGGAACAGCATGACGTATGATCCTTCCTCGATTTTTACCAAGATATGCGCATAGCTAGGTAAAGGGGATAAAAATCAATCTAAAAAAGAAACACGTTCCAGTTCCTACCCACGTAATAATTAACTAGCACATCCCAGTGCTTGCCCCTTATGTCCTGCAGAGGGTTGTGCACAAAACACCCAAACTACACACCGATGAAAAAGATTGACTATGCGAAGGGAATGAAAGTGTGCATCACCTGCGACAGGGCAATATTCATGGGACTCCAGGACTACCACTGTCCGTGTTGCAACAAGAGCCTGCGAACAAAGCCTCAGTATTATGGTGAAAACAGCAAGGCCACAAAAGAGTCCATGCTGCGGAGGCACTGACTACATCCGGTCAAGCGCGGTTATCCCCAGTGTGCCGAGCGCGTTTTTCAGCGCGATCCCAAACGCCTTGACAAGAGCAAGCCGAGCGGCCCTGATGTCAGCATCTGCTTCCTTTAACACAGGCACCTTTTCGTAAAAGACGTTAAAAGCCGTCGCAAGGTTGTACGAGTAGCGCGCTAGCGACTTTGGTGATAGAGACCTGGCCGCGTCTTCAACTATGAGATCCAGCTTGGCTATCTCTTTAATGAGTGCGATTTCTGATTCTTGGGTTAGTCTATCAAAGGCAAAGCTGTACCCCGAAATGCTTTGCCCAGATTTTTCCAGTATGCGCTGCGACCGAGCATATGCGTACTGGAGATACGGGCCGGTGTCGCCTTCAAGGCTTAGCGACTCTTTGACATCGAATGTGATTATCTTGTCGAGATCCTGCTTTATCATGTTGTACCTAATTGCCGAGATGGCAATCTCTTCTGCTATGGTATGTAGCTTTTCCTCGGCAAAGTCAGGGTTCCTTGTCCGGACCTCTTCATATGCCTTGGCGTGTAGCGTATCAAGCACATAGTCGGCATTAACATAGATGCCCTTCCTGCCGGACATGTGCATGAACTGCCTGTCACCAATGTCGATCCCAAACGCCTTGGCAGTCTCTGAGCTGAGAGTTACCGCCTCGTATCCAAGATGGAAATATTCCTTGTTTCCTGCTCCGATTTTTGAGAGCACTTGCGATATTATCCTCTGCAGTCGTGCCTGACGCGAGTCGATTATCGTTATCACCCGGTCTCCCCCGTTGAATTTCTCGCCACTGGCTTTACCGTCCAACGCCGTCGCATAAAGGGTTGAGCTGTCCCACTGGCCAATGAACTCGATATAGGAAAAGGGATCCTCCACCAGCCCTAGCTTCCATGCAGCATATGGAATGTCCTTTGCAATGTAGGTAGCAGTGCCGTCGCTCCTTACCAGCACTTTATCCTCCTCTTCTTTCGCCTCTATGACCCAGCAGCCCTTGTTCTTGCCTTCCTCTTCAAAATAGGCGATCCCGTTTTTCTTTAGCAGCTCGAATGCCTTACTCCACAGTTTCGAAACGACGATGTGCGACTCGAAATTCAGGAGGTCATAGCGCGCCTTCATGCGCCAACACGTTTTCAATTGATCGTTTAACACACGCCGGGTAATGTCTGCAGCAAACTGCGCAATTTCAGACTCGCCTTCCTCAATCTCTTTGAGCACCAGCTTGCGCTTCTCGGCAAGAGGAGGGTCCTTTTCATACATCTCGTTTATCTTGACATAGACCTCATCTCCACAATAGTGGTCAAACTTTTTGCCATTGGGCGGCTCAACTGCAAAGCTCGCAAACTTGAAGCCGACCACAATGTCTGCCACCTGAAGGCCAGAATCGTCAACATAGTTGAGGACCGTCGTTCTGTGGTTGGTAGCCTTCATTATGCGGTAGAGTGTGTCTCCGAGTATCACGTTGCGCATGTGACCGACGTGCAGTGCCTTGTTAGGGTTGACGCTGGTATGTTCAATTACGATGTGACGACCCTGGCCGGAATCAGGATATCCGTAGCTGTCTGTACTTTTGAGCACCTGTTCAAGCGTAGCCGGCGATAGACGGGAATAATCAGCCTTGAAGTTGATATGTCCACCTGCAGGCTCTGACGATAGAACGTATGTGCCCCCGAGGCGCGGCCTTATTGTGTCCGCAAGCTCGGCTGCGATCTTTTGCGGCGCCTTTTTTGCATGCTTTGCCAGAAGGAATCCAGCATTGCAAGAAAGATCGCCAAATTCTTTTTGCGGAGGCTCTGAGAGATCAAAGTCTATTGCAGGATAGCCCGCATCGCTTATAGCCTGCCCAACCAGTTTTCTCACTTCGTTCCTGAATAGCCTAAACGTCATTGCGCCTTCACCCCAAGATGGTTGAACGCAACATAGTCGATCGCTTCTGCGAGCCCCACACCTTCCCTCCCTGCAACAACATAAGACGCATTTTTCTTGACATTTTCTTCTGCGTGGCCCAATGCGATGCTGTATCCACAGATGCCATACATCGACACGTCGGTTTCACTGTCGCCTATCGCAACTGTGTCTTCAGGGTCGGTCTTGAGCATATTCAGCGCCTCCCTCAGCCCAAGCGCCTTGTCGACGCCCTTTTCATTTATGTGAAAGGCATACTTGCTGTCTGACAGATAGAGCTGCAGACCATGTTCGTCCAAGATCTTTTGGCCTTCCTGCAAGTCAAACGTCCGGAGCATGACGACTTCAGTCATCCTTGGAAAGACCGGCTTTATCTGAACGCCATCGATGCTCTTTTTCAACACTTCATAGCCTTGCATGCACCGGTCTCTGTTTGCCAGCAGCTTGTGCTCTTGTGGAGCGACCGTTATTGCGCCGCCGTTTTCGCCTACCGCGATTCTGGTGGTACCACCAAAGACTGCAAGAACGTATGCTTCGATTGACGACCTGCCTGTTACGTAAATCACATTATATCCTAGCTTCTCAAGGTAGCGCAATTTTGCAAGTGCGCCAAGATGTATCGCCCCACCCCCGTTTTCCGTAAGGGTGCCATCGATATCTATTGCAAAGACCTTGATTGCCAAGCGCTTGAATAAAGCTGGTTTTGAACGTTATAAGTGTAAGGTCTAGGTCATGTCCATCGTGACCGAGCTCTTCAACAGGTCGTGAAAGTCGGTGATGTCCTTTGGCGTGATCATCATGGTGGCTGCTGCAGGCGTAACCTGCGGGACTTGCAATGCAGATGTGACTGGTACTTTTTCTGGCGGCTTTGTCTTGCCGGGCCCCCTTATCCTCCGATCAGTAAGCGACTTTTGGCGCTTGACATCTATCTTGATCTTGAAGCCGTATTGGCCCCGATTGCTCCACTTGTCAACTTCGATAATGTCGCCGCTACCAACCAGCCTGTCGCCTTCCAGCGTGACGACAGTAAAATCAGTCCTGTCGCCCTGCTTTATTGTGGAAATCTTTTCATAGAAATGCTGCCAGTCAAGCGGGTTTGTGATCAGCGCCTGCACAGTCAGCAAGTCCCCTACTGAAACCTCCTTGATGTAGCTTGAAAGGATTTCAATGTTGCATAACTTTGCGTACACGTCAGTCTAAAGGCAGTTGTAAAATAAATAACTTTTGGAACCAGATACAGTAATTTGCAATAAGCCTATTATTTTCTAGAAGCAGTATAGATAATTCATATTTTTATTATGATTAATGCAATATCTTGCTATTTGCCATGCTCTGAAAGCCGATAGTTCCCATCAGTGGCTTTTGCTTTCCGTGATTCTAGGTATTCCTTGTCGGTGCTTGTCGGTGCGACCTTGTAGTCTTCGTCTGACATTTGCTCAGCTGTCTTGTCCTTGCGCTCACCTATGTACTGCTTTATGCAGAGCATCATTATGCCATCGATTAACGAGTGCTCGAAATTGAAGTATCAAAATCTCGGGCAGAAAGACTGTCATAATTCGGTAGCCTTGCTCCACATCAAATGTTCAAAATCTGCACGGTTAACAAGCATGTGGGATGTTGCAATTGTTTATCCATTATGATATCTAGAGTACCGCAGTTTTTCATTTTTCTTATAATATAGCTTCTATAGAATTTGTTTTGTCAATCTTTATGTTAAGGAAATGCTCAAGATGAAATTGAAAGTGAACTATAATCAAATATGTATGCATGTTCTTGGTTTGGATAAAAACATCAGGTTTGCAGGTATCGCTTCACTTGAAGGCAAGATACTTGCAAGCAAGTATAGAAGTGATATACAGCCTCTGCTTACTTTGCAGGAATCAGAATTGTCAGTCATGCAGTCTCTGATGCGCATGAGCATGCGGAAAACACTGGAAGGAAAGCT
>JBDZWB010000128.1:0-5098 GCA_040255975.1 Nitrosopumilales archaeon | reverse complement strand
GGCAAACCTTGTTCTACCGACTCCTATCGCTTCTCCTTTGTTATTTAGGATTGCCACAAGCTCGTTTTCATCCAGCATATCAGAAGCTTCAATTATCGAATCACCCATGACATCCCTTCCGTAAAGAACCAGCTTTTCCGCTTTTTCATTTACAATAATGTAATACCCATTCCTCTTTCTAGACCTTGCAAAAAGGTCTACGCCAGCCACTGATGGCACAAACTCTTTCTTCAGCTCACCAATTGCAAGGCCCATCGCAAACGGTTGCAGTACTACAAGTTCTTCAAGCTCGCTTGGAACAAGGCAGATCATCTTTTTGCCATTTTCCTGCACTACTAGAAATTTGTCAATAAAGAATTCAAAGACTCCCCACCTGTCGAGCGCCCTGTTTATCGCCGTCCTCTCTTCTTTGGTGAGTTTGTGGTATGTCAGCCGACTCTCACCTTCGCTATGAAAAAGCCGGTAGTGTCATGCAGATGTGGATACAACCGACAAGCATTTTTCAATTGGTTGTCAAATGTCATGTCACCAAATCTTGTAAGCCCATTGCTGCCGTATTTCAGGGGTTCAACTGTCATGTTGCCAAATTTTTTCAGCATCCGATCGACTACCATTTCATTTTCTTCTGGCGCAAAAGAGCATGTGGAATACACCAGGATCCCTCCCGGTTTGATCACCCTGACAGCAGAGTCGATAAGCTTGTCCTGCCTGTTAGAGCAATAGTCGACATCTTTTGGCGTGTGGCTTGTCTTTCTGGTACTATCTTTTGCTATCACGCCTTCGCAACTGCACGGTGCGTCTAAAAGTGCTCTGTCAAATTTTTTTTCAAGTTTTTCTACGTGCAGCCCATCCATCCTCAATATGCATGTGTTGTATACTCCACAGCGCGCAAGATTGAACGACATTGACCTTGCCCTTTTTTCGCTTGGTTCAAGAGCAATGATTGAGCCTGTGTTTTTCATCCTCTGCGCAATAAAGGTTGTCTTGCCGCCTGGGGCCGCCGCAATGTCAAGGACAGCCTGGCCTTCGCCAGCATCAAGGGCATCAACAGCCATACATGAACTGAGGTCCTGTATGTAGTAGTGACCAAGGAGGTATTCATTCGTAGCACCTGTCGTCATGGGCGCTTTTTTCACGGCAAGCACTTCTGGTATTGCAGTCTTTTCCAGTTCAAAGCCTTTTGAGCGCAGCCTTGTTTCAAGGTCTTCTACACGAGTTTTGAGTGTGTTGACCCTGATGTACTGCGTAGGCTGCGTCTCCATCTTGTCCAGAAATTCTTTTACTTTTGGAACATATTCCAGAAACCGGCCAATGAGCCATCTGTCATAGCCATACTTGGAAGCCAAGTCAGCAGACTCTGCCGACTCCGGAAATATCAGCGTCAACCTGAAGCAGTGTCCATAATTCTCATTTATATTATCTGCCGGCGCCAGGAAGGCCCAATACCTTAGTAGGAGTGCGGTAGTTGCTTTCAAGAGCCACTCCCTCGTTTGTCGTGACCTTTACCGTGGACACTTGGGTTTCGGGGTCGGGATAGAAATAATATGATTGCCCTGGATCAAGGAAAGGTGTTTTCTGTATGTCGTTTCTGCCTAGTTCAACTACAATGCCCGTCAACTGCTGAGTGCCCACATTGGTCATCCTTACCCTGTACTGTATACCAACATCAGTGGTATCCATGATGGCATCAACTTCAAGTGCAAAAGGTGGCCTAGTGAGGTGCTGGTATGCAAAGTAACTGGCGACTGCAACGGCTATTACGATAGCGATGACAAATACGCGTTGCACGCAATGTATTGTGTGGGGATGGTAATAAAATTAGAGTACATCTTCACGGACACTGCGGTTCTTGATGTAGCGCAGAAGAGTGTCAAAGTTCTCTTCAATCTTGTAGTAGCGCACCATGTTTTCGAGGGTTGCATCGTCATACACGTGGTAAATATGCTTTTTCTCTTTCTCAGAATCGGATTTAGCTATTCGCCTGCCACCCCGCCAATCAAAAGCTTATGCTGGTTGATAAACTTTTTCAGATAATTCCTCTGTACAAAGGTTGCATTCCTGTTGCTCTCTGAATGAAACGAATGTGACTTACATATCTAGCCTTTAAATTCATTAATTGCCAGGTGAAATTGAACCGATGCATCCAGACGACCTTAAGGTATTGTGGCTGTGTCGCGAATGCGGACACGGTTTTGTATTCCATTCAGATGTCGAGGTTCACAAAAAACAATTCAACCATTCTATGATTATGTTGTATGATTTGCAGGACAATGGAAAAGGACCATTTACGCGGGGACGCATGTCGCTCAGCTTCCGACTTGAAGGCAGACAGTCCCATATCATAGTAGAATATGAATACTATCCATCGACAGACATGATTAATTACATTGATGTGTATTACTCTAACCCCTCCCTCAGATCAAGGGTAGAGGGAGATCAAATGATGATGAAAAACATCGACAACTATCTGCGCAGAACACTGAAGGAAAAGTTGTCAGTCCCGCACTAGTATTGCAGCTAATTCTTTTTCCGGTTCAGAAAAAATGCCAGCTCTGTGTCTACGTCTTTTCAATGCGGCATGGATTATGTGTTCTACTTATCAATAACCACGATTTTCTCAGTTAACAATCGCACAGTTTGGGATCATGAACATATGCTTTGGCGCTTGGTAAAGTTTTAATAAAATCGGATAATCCCCAAAAATGAATGCAGCGCCAAACTCTGACCTGGCAGGCAGCTGCGCCTTTTGTCAAGTGGGCGGGCGGCAAGACACAGCTCCTTCCTCAGCTCCATATGCACATCCCCTCCTTTGACAGATACTTCGAACCCTTCCTTGGAGGCGGCGCCTTCTTTTTCCATCTCTCTTCTAGGTTGCAGTTTACCGCATATCTTTCGGATGCAAACGGCGACCTTGTTAATGCCTACAACGTAGTGAAAAATAGCGTAGAAGAACTGATCGCATTACTTGAAATACACGAAAAAAGATATCGGAGTAACCCTACCCGCTATTATTACAAGCTCAGGTCAGAACAGCCTGTCGAGGCGGTTGAGGCGGCTGCACGGTTCATTGCGCTGAACAAGACTTGCTATAACGGTCTATATCGAGTGAACAGGAGTGGCAGGTTTAATGTGCCTATGGGCCGGTATGACAACCCGACGATATGCGATAGAGACCAACTACGCAACGCCAGCGCTGCCCTGAACTACTCTGGAGCCAAGATCTCCACAGCCAATTACAAACACGCACTGAAAAAAGCCCGCGTAGGCGACTTTGTCTATCTTGATCCTCCTTTCAGCCCGCTCAGCCGGACCGCCAACTTTGTCGACTATACAAAAGACGGTTTTGGAGAAAAAGATCAGATTGAGCTAGCAACAGTCTTTCGAAAGCTGCACCAGAAAGGGTGCAAGGTACTTTTGAGTAATTCCGATACAAAGATTACACGCGATCTTTATTCCGATTTCATGCAGAACCGGGTGCGGGTGCTCAGGGCGATAAACTGTAAAGGTCCGATGCGCACAGGCTATAGCGAGCTTTTGATCAGCAATTACAAGGCATAGATCGTGGAACACTTTTCTTCAATCTTTATAGCAAATATCCTGCAGCGTCATACATGGCAGAAGGCCCGACGATATTGTGGGAAGAGCTGAAGAACAAAAAGGTCAGGACTAACGATGGCAAGGACCTAGGAGAGATAAAAGAAGTTGCAGAAAACTATATTCGCCTCGAAAAAGGTCTAGTGAACAAGGATAAGTACTGGATCCCAAAATACGTGGCCGACGCGTATGATGGCAAAGTGCTCTGGCTATTGGTCAGCGGCGACGATGTTGCGAAGGGGTATTCGTATACCACTCATCCTGAAAAAGATCAGTATACACGAGGATTTGAGACTTTCAGAACGACGCAATATGGGCAGAGGGCGACATACCTGCCTGACTTTGATCAAAAGATACGCATATCAGAAGAAAGGGTCGGGAGACAAGAAGACTATCGTAACATACGCGACTTGGAATAGCTACGGGCATATGGCTTGCATTGCAAAACAGTGTAATACAGTGAGGGCTATTTCGGTAATGATGCGAAAGCTATTTCTCTACGCGTATTATTTCAAAGTCGAAACTTTCATAATCTGCATGACCCCAGATTCTTTCATGATCGTCCAAGTCTGAATTGTAGATAAACACCTTGCCACATTGTCTGCAGTAATATATTTTCTCAAACTTCGTGATGTTTCGATATGCACGTTACATTAACCTGTTATAAGTGAACCTGATCATTTTAACACCTGCCCTACTCGCCGGCGCTTGGTGTCAGTTGTTTCGCCAGCTTTCGGGGTTTGAAGTAAAGTCGCCTTCGTGGTGATTTTCACGCAGAACAACATATCTTAAAAGCACTTTCATTCTTCACTCGAATCATTCACTAATGTAAATTTTTAATCGATTAATTTGCTAAGCAAAGGTTGAATCAAGGTTGGTTAGTCTGGGTTATGATAAAAAATAGTGCGTGCCAGCAGTAACCCTCCTTCTGTTCTAAGCGGGATTCCGCTGAGCGGCCAACCTGAGCAGTTGCAGGAACATGTGCTCTGTTTGGCCTTACTCCACCCGGGTCGGCAGTTTCATTCCAGTATCAGGAACCTCAGGCTATGCGCCATCACCGTGTGCCCTGACTGGATTTCTTTTCTGTTCCGTTGCCAGCCGTCTCCAGCTAATTATCGCTAAATCGGGTGCCTGCAGTGAGGGAGGAGTTTCCTCTCTTTCGAGTCGCCCGCTCACTGGCTCGCAAGTAGTATTTGCGGATTTGGTATTAAAACTTAGGCCAGCTGTGGAAAATACTCTTTTTCCAGATGAACGATCTGTTCTTCAGTTTCTGCATTAGCATAGTCATCTAGAATGCTGGCGTTCAATTCCAGAAAGGTGTGTCCCCATTTGAACTTGTTCATTACTTCAGCCGCCAGCTTTTTTTCACCGAGTATGTAAAGTGCACCTGCAAGAGCCTCCGCACTTGAGAGCTTGCTCAACTTTGCATAGTTCGTAGGGTTTGCAGCGAGCATGGCAGGCAGCCTACGGCCTATTCCTTGTGACGCCAGCCGCTGATGCTTTA
>JBDZWB010000127.1:0-5109 GCA_040255975.1 Nitrosopumilales archaeon | reverse complement strand
TCCGGATCTCGCTTTCAAATGCGGCTCCTTCCTTTTCTGCAAGGTACCTTAGCACCTGCTGATCTTCGGGCCGGAGGTGTGCCCTTTCTTCAAGTATCCTGATGACAATTCTGCCAAGCACAGACTTGTCAAGTTGCGAATCCGGGATCGTGTTCGGCTCTATCTGCACACTGTTTTGCTCTGGCGGGTCATTCATGGCAGAATCGGCTATGTCTTTTTCCTCTTCTACTGCAGCTGGCGGCCTAACGACTGACGTCGAGTTGCCATTGCCGGCTGTCCGTGGCGTTTCCCTTCCAAGCGTCTCTGGAACCGGTCTCTTCCTCATCTTGAGGGACAGTAGAGCTCCTACCCCTCCCGCCGCGGCTGCCGCCCCTGCAATGATGGCGCCGACTGGCATCTGGGGCTCTGGCATGTCGCGTATAGCGGCAACAGCATTCTCCGCAGAGGTTTTTGCAGTCAGGTAATCTCCAACGGCAAACTGGTTCTTTGCCTGCCCCAGCAGCTCCTGCGCGGCTGCGACATCGCGGCCCTGACTGCCGGCCTGTGTCACTTCAGCTTCGGCGTCACTTATTGCATTCTGCGCTGCCACATAATTCCTGCCAGCAGCGACTGCGACTTCGTTTGCTTGTCCTGCCAAGCTCTCAGCTTCAGAAAATCTCCGCTCGCCCATGGCGACAGTAGCCCTGTCAAGCAGACCTTGTGCTTCGGTAAGTACAATGCCAGGATAATTTGTTCGTGCTTCCCTGATCGCAGCTGTTGCAACCTGAATGGCAATGTTTGCCTGATCCTCGGTGCCAAGGACTCCTATCGAGTATGTGACTTGGATTCCACCAGGGTTGTTAAAAGTCAAGAGAGGCTGGTCGTTAACGAATCTTATTGCAGGGATCGGTTCGGCATCGACAAGCACGCTGTCGACCGGAAGCCTGACTATCAGGCTTGTGGTCGTATTCACTGAAAACGTCCAGATTCCTGCGTTCCTGTTTGCAAGGTCCGGCGTAGTGTAGCTTATCCTTACGTTTTCGACGCCAGGCGTGTTCAAGATTATCTCATTTGGACTGCCACCAATGTCATAGTCCACCAGCTCGTCGTCAAGGTCCACAACTATCAGGTCGTTTATGTGTGTCCCGCCGAACAGATTGATCCTTATCTCTTCATCCAGCGGGTCCGAAATGCTGATGTCGTATTCTACAAGTGCGTCGCCGTTTGCAAAGAGCGCGATAAAGAGTGACTCGGAATCATAGTCGCCCTGTTGTGCTGCCGCTGGCTGGGCTACCATCGCGGCAAGGAGCAGCATCCCTGGAATGAAAAATCTAGCTCCATTTTTCCAAGGATATGTAGATATCATCAGAACGACTTTCCAAGCTTAAAAGGAACGCTGGAAATGATATAAGTCTTGTGACCCTTCGCGCTAATTCTTTGGTTCTGGGTAAAAGTTGCGGAAGTTCTTCTCCTTGAAACCCTCAACCCAGCGGAACTTTCGCTGTAGTGTCGTGGTATAGACCTTTGTCCAGTCAAGCTCGACGTAGTTGAGCCAAGCCTTCATGACCCGAGGATCGATATAGTTGCGAAGCGAGGTGCCAAGGCTATAGTCCTTTGTTTCTTGCTGGAGCTTTAGCTGCACCTCCATCTTTTCGAGTCGCTCCTTCATACGTTGTGCCTGCAGTTCGGTCTTCCACTTTTTGGCCGCAATGTCCGCCTTTAGCTGATCTATCGCAGCTTTCTTTTTGGCGACCGACTCTTCAAACTTTTCAAGCACCTTCTTTGCAGCAGGGTTCTTGGGGTCAACACCCTTTTTGTGGTTGCACTTGATCGCTGCTTCAAGATTCGCCTTTCTTGCAACATAGATCTTTTGCGCCTCAGATGAATTCTTTTCCACCTTGGCTCTTGCAAGCTCTTGCTGCACGACCCGGGTTGCGATGCAGGTCCTGAACACCTTGGCAGTCAGGCCCGGCATTATCTCCTGCAAGAACGCGTTGACCTTACGCGAGTTCATACCGTCGAAAATGGGATCGCCCGGCTTTTTCCCTTGCATGAACTTTTTCAGGTTCTGGTACAGCGCTTCAGTGTCTTCCGAATTTACTTCAAGCGTCTTTTGCCAAGGTACGCTGTCTTTGCCCAAAAAGTTGAATTCGATCATCTTTTTCGCGCCAACCTGTGGAAACTTGATGTGCTCCACCCTAAGCGTGCTCGCACCCACGGTATCAGCCTCGTCGGGATCCTTTTCGTCACCGACCCTCATGGCCATCTTTAGAATGAGATACGCAACGGTGGCAGTCTTGTCCCCGCCCCTCATCATCCTTCGTATGACTTCGCGGTGCACCCTAGATTCCTGTTCGGCCAGCTTTTTGGCCTTGTCGTATTTGGCCTTGTCGCTCTCCTGCCTAAGCGCAGATGAATCGTGCAGCCACACGTACTTGCGTTTGCCCGTAAGGGTTTCCATCCAGGTGGCAAGCCACGTCGAAGATTGGTCGTGTACTATTTCTTTCCAGTTTCCTTCCGGCACTGGCGCGTTTTTCCCAAGGTTGAGCGTCACATCCTGCGGCCTGACGCGTGGTTTCCACCGTCCGCGCATTGGGTGCTGGCCTCGACCCATGAATAGACCTGGCGGTTCAACAAGCCAGTTTGCAATGTCCACTTCGACCCCATCGACTACTGCCTTTCCATAGGTCGCCTTGAGCCTTTCTCGCTCTGCCTTTTTGGCAAGCGAGATCTTCTTTTTCTCCTCCTTTGCAAGCGTCTTGTATCTTTCCTTCTCCTGCTCCTTCATGCGCTTTTCCTCGTCTGCCAAGCGGTTGGCCATCGAAAAGTCAATGTCTTTAATCGTGATGTTTCTGAATTTTTCAGGCAAGAGCTTTCTTAGGTCGCTCATGAAATTTTCTTGAAAAACTGGATCCTGCACATAATGCGTGTCCTTTTTCTTTGCCCACGCGTAGATGAGCTCCTCCTGATCGCGGTTGAGCGCGAGCTTTTCGCCCTTGATCGTTACCACGATCCCCCTTGGCTGATATTCGGACGGGAATGCGACTCCCTTGTGCTCTAGCGTCTGCCACTTGGCACGCACAGTAGCAGAGACGGCCTCTTCCAATTTTATTAGAAAACCGTCGAGGACTACTCTTAAACCTTATCCCAGTTACAAAATAGGTCTTTTTTGGCATCAGGGGTTCTCAATATGACACAAGACAGGTTCAGCGATTCAACCACTCGGCATCTTGCCTCATTTTGGCGGTAAACACCATCTTATAATAATTATTGAATAATGCATCACACGAGTGCCCTGTCGCCGGCAATGTCCTGCCCAATTTCCGTTCTTTCTCCAGCCATGGCCCTGTCCATCACCTCTATTGCAGCCAGCTTGTGCAGATACTCGTTGTTGTTGCCGCATCGGTAAGAATAGGTGCACCGCGGGCAGCCGCTTTCGCTCTTGCATGGACATTCAGACAGGATGCGGAGTGCCCGACCAAACGCCTTGTCCAGTCTGTCATAGAGCGCTTTGCTTGCGCCGTTTCCGCCTACGCTTCCATCATAGACGAATATCAACCCAGAGGAACCAAGTGAAATGCCGCCCAGATCCTGTGAAGCGCCGCCAGTTATCATGGTGCTCCCTTCAATTATGACATGCTCGGACGCATGAAAGCCGCTAATCTGCACATATTCCTCATCATCCACCTTTTGCAAAATGTCAGCGGGCCTAGGCGCCCGGAACACAAAGCCCTTTGTAACAAACTCATATTCAAGCGGTTTGTCCAACATCACCTTCTTGCCCTGGGCAACCTCCTGCCCGATCTCGATGTTGGCATACCCGAGCACCCTTTTCTGGATCTTTAGAGCACAGTAAGCTACCTCGACTCCAAAGACCACCTTTTTTTCATATATTTCAAGAATCGAGGGCCACTCGTCAGTCAGCGCCTTTGTATAATATGGATAGTCTGAAGGCAGGACGGCAAGTTCGGCGTACGGCTGGTTGTTTGGCTCAAAGTGCAGCTCTTGGACTTTGTACCTGCGTCCTGCAAGAAAGTATATTGCGTTTGGATGCAGCTCTTCAAGCGCCTGAGGCAGCGACCGATCACCGATAATCTTTTTGTTGAACTTGATGTCGACCTTGCTTCCAATGCCGCGGATGCTGTACTCGCCAAGTATCTTCATCGCTTCCTTCAGGTTGGGCACGAATCTCTCCCGGACCACCTGTACCACGCCCTTGGCGACCAGCTTTTGCAGCACCTCCCAGATTGGCTTGCTCTCCACCATCGAAAGCGGTCTGTCGCATGCCATCGCAAGAACCTGATATTCTTGCACGAATGGGTTTGCAGGATCGGTGTAAGCATATTCGTGATCTGCAAGGTAGTCTGCAGGGTGCATCTTGTAATACTGGCTTATCGGGTCGTTGCCAAGCGCAAGGAAGGCATATCCCTGTTGTCCGCGCCTTGCAGCACGCCCGACCCGCTGCGTGAGGCGGTTGACTGGAACGATGTTTGAAATTATCGCGTCAACGTCGCCTATATCGATGCCAAGCTCTAGTGTAGGCGTTGCGGATATCGCCGCCAGCTGACCTGACCTGAACTGTTGCTCTATCCCTTTCCGAAGCCCGGGTGGCAGGCCTGCCCTGTGCACTTTGATGTTGACGCCCTGCCTTGACCCGTAGAAAGCCATCAGCTCCGACCCCAGATGTGAGCCAGAAAACGCAATAGTCCTGTGTTTTCTTCTAGTGGTCTGCTTCAGCAGATCAAGCGCCAAAGATCTGTACGAGCGGAGGGATGGAAAGAGTATTGCAAGATTTATCCTGCCTCGCCTGCCTCTTCCCTGCACAACCTGCATCTGTCTGCCAAAGAGAGTTTGGCAGAATTCGGCGGCATTTGGCAGTGTGGCCGACGCAGCGATTACCTGTAACTTTCTTCCAACGAGCCTTTCAAACCTCGCAATAATGTGGTGGACGTTTGCTCCAAAGACTCCGGTATAGACGTGGGCTTCGTCAACCACCAGAAACTTTGCAGTCCTGACCATCCTTGAAAATTTCGTCCGGTGCATCATGTGGTAGTGGAGTACGTCGAAATTGGTAACAATGACATCAGGGGGCAATTCCATTATCATACTGCGTTCTTTATCTGGAGTATC
>JBDZWB010000002.1:0-21669 GCA_040255975.1 Nitrosopumilales archaeon | reverse complement strand
AGGTCAGACGAGTCAATGCGCAAGGTGTGCTGTCCTTCCGCAAGCGCGCTTGTGTCTATCAGTATGTCGAACTTGCCGTTGGCAAGCTTTGGTATGAAAGATTCTCCGTCAATGTAATACTTTAATCCGCCGGGATTCTCCTCTGCGATCGCGACAGGTATGCGGTGCTCCATCCTTTCGCCGATATATCGTGGCATGTCTATGACTATTGCCGGCGCGATGCCGTCTGGCAGTATCGTGGAGAACTTGGCTTCAACCTGCAGCGGCTCGTAGAGGCTGTTTCCGTGGAACACCGTATTGTGCAGCAGGACAGAGTATGTGCCTGTCCCATTTACCGGGACATGGAGAAGCGTCGCGTTTTCGCCGGCGTTCTGGCTAAAATAGAACGCGCCTCCCTCGCTGAACGGAGTCGTACCCAGCCAGTCGTTGCTGGGCCAGCCGGAAAAAGTCTCAAACACGCCAGAGGGCACGGTCGTCGCTATCATGCGGCCGTCCGGGCCAAAGGCCATCGCGCTTATGCTAGTCGAGTTGTGTGGCCATGATATCTTTAGAGTCATCGAGGTTATCGTGTCGTCTCCTACATTGAAGTAATATGAGCGCCAGTCACCCGCCGAATACCTTGACGTCATGTCAAAGGTGCCGCCAACATAGCCGTTTGGACGCAGACCCAGATCTTTTTCCCGGACATCTGCAGGAGGGACCGCAACGACCGGCACATCCTTTGGCACAGGCTTGCTTGTCACGACATAGCTCACTGGCATTACAATTGAGCCATCATCTTCTTCTGGTTTGATTATTATAGAGCTATAGTAGATCCCCGGCAAGGTTTCATCACCTACACTAATCTTTGCGCCGATTTCTTCTGCATCTTCAGGTCCTATCTCAAGCGTCACACGGCCATCCTGCGCGCCATCAAGTGTTATTGCAGGGTTGGGTTGCCTGTTGTAGAACTCGATCGTAAGGGTATAGTTCATTGCAGTCGAGTTAATGTGCCTGTCACCCTGCCAGAACGAAAAGACGGTGGGCACAGGGTAAATGCCAATGAGTGGGACGTTTGCAAATTTTTCTGCAGGGTCTGACACCCTGAGTTCTTGCAGGGTACCCCACGAGCCCCCCCTGTTCACCATTGAAGTCTCTGTATATGTAATCTCTCCATTGTCATCGACATCCGCCCAGTCATATGCATAGATCGAAGCGATGCGGAGGTGGTCGGCATAGAATTCGGTCGTGTTCATAAAGCTTTCAAACGGAAAGTTGACCTTGACCACCATCAGGTCCGCCCCGTCAGGTATTCCGCCGATCTCTTCAATGTTGTAATAGTTTGGATTATAGCCAAACTCTGGGGTGTTGTGCACTGGATCCATTTCAAACGGACGTGTCGTGTTGTGTATTTCGTATCTCTCTACGAGCGTTTCTATTGCAGCCATGACCTCGACATTGACTGTCTCGTCCGAGTGGTTCTCGATCACGATTTCAGCCGACTCTGAGCGGCCCTGTGCGATGTGTCCTGCAAACCACCTAGAATCTCCGAATGCCACCTCCAGTTTTTGTTCAATGTCTTGCCCGCCTTCGAATATGCCCAGCACGTTGCTGTACGAGCCGATTGCGCCTGACATGGTCGACAGGACGTTTCTAACTGTGTCTTCTGTGTAGACGGATAGCCCCGACTCACCTTCTGCAAGTTCTATAGCTGAAAGCGCGTCAACCCTTCCAGAGCCCTGCACAAACGGGTCGTTCTTCAGGTCAACTGCTGATGACATCAGCATCGTCTTTACTTTGAATGGGTCTGGCTCTTGCCCCTGCTCCCGAAGGCTTTCCATCACAAGCGCTGCCGCTCCAGCGACCATTGGCGCAGCCATGCTCGTGCCCCCAAAGAGCGCAAAAGCCGATTCATTCTTCAGATCGTCAGGCGTTGACTGGAGGTGCCTCAGGTGCACAATTGTAGGTGTGAACGCATATGAACCGATTGCCATCAGTTCTGGCTTGGGATCTCCAAATAGTCCGGGTCCCCTGCTTGAAAAGTCGGCCACATCGTCATAGTACTTGGTCGTACCTCCAAAGCGGGTCACGTTCTGAAAGCCGTTGTAGCCAACGTGCACGTTGTTGGTGGTGGCCCCGACAGAGATCGAGAGGGGGGACGCGTTTGGAGTCCCTATTGATCCGTAGCCAAGGCCGTTGTTGCCCAAGCTGTTGACGAAAATGGTGCCAGGGTAGTCGTCTGCAAGGACGCCTGGTACCACTAGGAGCGACGAGAATACTGACAATATGTCGTATCCCGGTCCGTACTGGAGAAGCGGGAAGGACGTCACACCCCAGCTGTTGCTGACAATGTCGGCCTTGTGGTTGCCGCTATAAGTCCACTTGCCGTCGTAAAGATCAAAGCCAGACACATAGAACCAAGCGTAAAGAGAGTCCCCTGCCCAGAGCGCCTTGACAGGTATTATCTTTGCGCCCGGTGCAATTCCTGCAAGCGAGTATTTAGTCCCGTTGCCATAAATATCGTACTCTTGTTCGCCCCTTGACGCCACGGTGGCAGCTGTACCTGTTCCATGTCCTGCTACGTCATACATTACACCGAAATAGTTGCCCGCAGGGTCGAGCGGCTCCAGAATGTCTGCCACAACTGCCCCGCCGTAGCCAGTCTCTTCTCCTACTGCCGGCTTGGTTTTGTTGGTTACCACCTGCCACAGGTCCACGACCCTTGCGCCGGCGGTCCCGGCGCTAAAGTCCGGATAGCCGTCATCGTTGTAGTCAAAACTCAGAATTTCGTTGCCGTCTCCCAACTTTATCGGCGTGTCGTCCGTAAAGTCGTACGCTGGCTCGACGAAAAGATGTTCAATGTCATCGGGATCGTTCACCAGGCGGGCAAGCTCGTTCTGCGCATAAAAGTACCAGCCGGAATACATGTCAGGGATTATCGTGTCATACACTCCAGGCTCCTTGCTGTCCACCACCAGCACAGGTACGAGCCCGAATGTTATCGTGCCAAACTGCTGTTGCATCTGATATATCACGCCAAAGTGGTATATGCCGCTTGCAGAGCGGATGTAGTCGCTCGGACTGTGTCCTATTATCCAGTCAACCGTTGCGGTCGCGTTCAGTTCCGGCGTACCAAATATTGGATATAGCGAGTTGTACGTCGGTATGTCGCCAAACGAGGTATTGAGCAAGACCGTCCCAGTCTCGTTGACATAGACCCACGAAGTATGGTTCTCTGGGGGGTTGTCCACCGTATAATCGCTGTTCACCACCTTTCCTCCTTCTATCTTGGCAACATAAGTCGCCTTTGTAATTACGATGCCTTGGCCGTCGGCATCGAGCATTATCGGGACGCCGTTTTCATCTCTTGCAAGCGAATGTCTCAAGTCTGGGTTTGAAAAATCGGTGCCGGTATCCACAATCGCGACAGTCACTCCCTCGCCGGTGACGTCATATTCTTCGACGACTTTGTCGGATCTTAATATCGACGAGCCTGAAAGCCTGCCAGGATTACTTGCGTCTCCCTGTGCAAAATCAAACTGCAGTGGTGAGTCGGGCATGTACGAAAAACCGGAATTC
This sequence comes from Nitrosopumilales archaeon, assembly GCA_040255975.1. Taxonomy (GTDB): domain Archaea; phylum Thermoproteota; class Nitrososphaeria; order Nitrososphaerales; family Nitrososphaeraceae; genus Nitrososphaera. Next base: position 18,111 of record JBDZWB010000002.1, on the reverse strand, counting down.
GGTGGCAGGGGAGATTGCGATACCGCCAAGCCCAGCATCTGGCCGTTTTCTGCAGACCCAAAGCCCACCACATGTGCATTTTTAAGAGCGGCGGCATTCCCGGAACCATAGATAAGCGTCCTGCCGACGTTGCCATTGTATTCGATCTTGCCAAGGTCAATCGCGCCAAAGTCCGTCCTGACTTCGCCGCTAGTCGATCCGACAACAGGCATGTCGTCGGTCTGAGGGTATTGCAGTTTGAAAGCGGTAAGCGGGCCGGATTCACGGATACCAAGTGAATAAGCAGGTGCGACAAAAGCCGAAGCAGATATCAAGATCGCTAGGGCAAGGGAAAAAGCGTTGCGAAGCATGTAATACGCTATTGTTATAGAGGATTACTCATGGTTATTACGATTTCTATCATTAAAAATTGGATATTGCCTGCCGCTTGTGCCCTCGGCAGGTGCAGGAAAATTACTTTAGAAGGTCGTCGTACTTGCCTGCCTTAAGGTCTTCAAATACTTCCTTGGCGGGCTTGCCTTCGACCTTTACCCCCATGCTGACGCATGAGCCAATGACTTCCCTGACTGCGCCCCTTACGTCAAAGGCATACGAGCCGTCGATCTTCATCTTGGCTATTTTCACGGCATTTGCCAGGGACAGATCGCCTACATAGTTTGTGCCAGCTGTGCCTGATCCCTTTTGGATGCCAGCTTCCTTGGCGACCAAAGCGGCGGTCGGCGGGATGCCTACTTCGACCGTGAACTTTTTTGTCTCAGAGTCCACCTCAACCTTGACTGGAACCTTCATTCCGGGAAAATCCTTGGTTTTTTCATTAATTGTATTTACAACCTGCAACACGTTTACCCCCATCGGACCCAGCGCTGGACCCAGAGGCGGGCCTGCATTGGCTTCTCCACCGCTTACCAGCGCGGAAATCGACTTTTTATCTCCCATGACAGGCAAGCAGAGGTTTTAGCCAAATTATAATTCTTGCTCTTGTAATCTCTCTCGACCATTGCTTGTGCAGGTTTTTAAACCCGGGCGGTGTGTAAAAGCCGGAATGTCTGATCAGCAGCCTAACGAAGGCGTAGGTTCCCTGTTCTTTGAGCTTGCCGGCGATCTCCGTCTTTCGATGCTGACCAAGCTGATCATAAAAAACTACAGGCTGTCGCAGCTGGCATCAGAGCTTGACGCCACCATGCAGGAAGCCCACCGCAACATGACCCGCCTTGTTGATTCGGGGCTAGTTGCAAAGGACAAAGAGGGCGAGCTTGTGCTCACAGCCTACGGAAGGACGGTCGTTACGATAATTCCCAGCTACGAATTTCTCTACCGCAACAAAGAGTTTTTCGTCGATCACAGCCTAGGCGATCTGCCTCCAAAGTTCATCCAGAGGATGGGGGCGTTCCAGAAATGCGAAATGGTGCACGGCGTAATGGCCATCCTCCAGCGCTGGAAGAACCTCTACTCCGACTCTGAAAGGCACATCAAAGAGATAATGGCCCAGGTACCGCTCGATCTGATAGAGACTGTCAGCAGCAAGGTGGAAAGCGGCGTGAAATTTTCGTACATATTTGCAAGCAACGCCGTGGTGCCAAAAGGCAGGACGCAGATGCTGCAGAAGGTGGGTTGGCGTAATTTCATAAGCAAGGGCATGGTCGAACGCAGGATGTTGCCGGAAGTAAAGGTGATGACGATCTTCAACGAAAAGCAGGGCTGTGTGCTCTTTCCAAACATGAAGGGCGAACCCGACCTGAATGTCATGTTCTACGGCGAAGATAACGAATTTCTTGAATGGTGTTCTGACCTTTTCAACTACCAGTGGGAAAAGGCCAGCCAGTTTGATGAAACCAAGCTAAAACACGAAGTGTAGATCAGGTTTTTATACGCCAAACATGATTCAATCCTATGCCAAAAGCATTTGTTCTCATGAACGCCGAACTTGGAAGTGAGGATTCTCTTGTTAATGACCTGAGGAAACTTGACAGCGTCAAGGAAGTCTATCAGGTATACGGTGTTTACGACATCGTCGCCCAGGTGGAGGCCGACACGATGGAAAAGGTGAAGGAAACCATCACTTGGAAGCTCCGCAAGCTGAACGGCGTAAAGTCTACCCTGACAATGATCGTGATGGAATAGGGTCAGGCAGTAGCCTTTAACGATATTTTTCGAAAGTACTTGTTCACCAGTGTGAACGAGGCCAAGAGGAAGGCGATAGCCAGAGCAAAGGCGATTCCATATCCAAAGTTTGCCGCAAGTTCGCCGGCTGCCAGCGACCCTATCAGCAGGCCCGCTCCGATTATGGCGCTGTTTATTCCAAGTATGCTCCCGGCCTTGCCGTCAGGGATTATCTTTAGCAGCGAAGACGTCGTTGTTGTGCTCCAGATGCTAAAGCCGATCTCTACAGTAACAAACGCCAAGAGCGTCATCATGAGTATCGATCCAGGGTTGCTGACAAAGAGTAACGCAGCGGCCATTGCGAGCACCAATCCAAATATTCTGGGAATGTAGGCTAGCCTTCCCATGTTTTCTTCGCCTCCCCTTGCGATCAGCCGGTGGTTGAACGGCAGGAAAAAGACCTTTGACATATGCAGGAGCGTGTATGCTAGGAAGACCTGCGAGTCGGTGATGCCGCTGTCTTTGAGAAACGGCGTGTATGGCGTAAACAAAAGGTTGTTGGACAGAAAGTACAGCCCGGTGCCGGCAAAGAACAGAAATTCTTTTCGAGACACGCTAGCACGCAGCTTTGAAAGCGAAAGGTCTGAAACCGGTTTTAGGAACATTACCGGCGCCTGTTTTAGCCTGTCGACAAGCGCTGCACGCGACATTGTTATTGCCTTGCGTTCAAGCACCGACGGCGTGTCTTTGATAAATGCCATTGTCAGGGCGACTGATGAAAAGGCGATTGCAGCGCATATCAGGGCATACGACTGCGCGTCATACTGCATGAGCCAGAGGTAGCCAGCCACCATTGCGATGACGAGGCCGGCCGAGCTCATGAGCGATGTCCAGCTGAACGTCTTGAGCCAGTCTTCCTTTCTCGACTTTTCCATCACAAGCAGGTTTGTCACCGGCGCCGGTCCGATGGAAAAGAACCCGACCAGGGCTGATAGTATCATGAGAATCGAGATGCTTGAAACGAAATACATTGACGCGCATGTTATGGCAATCGCTACAGAGCAGATCACAATTATGGTCCTGCGCCAGTGCATTGCGTCTATGAGCCTGCCCCAGAAGACGGCTCCAAGCGTCATGGCCAAGTTTGAAAGGAAGAGGGCGATTGCAACCTCCCTAACCTGCCCGCCGAGCGCCAGCATGTATATCGGGATTATAGTCGAAAGACCTGTCGAGCTTGCATTCATTGGAAGAAGATACCACGACCACCTGCGGCTTGTTGATGTGAGAGAAACCTGCAACTATAGATCTACTTCAACAGTCTCCCGTTAGATTCAATTATAAAATTCGTCTGGAATAAATTTATGTTACAAATCTACATTTTTGGCCTGATCGCAACTTTAATCAACCGGCTCTTGACCAAGAATCCTGTTGCGCTTCTTTGGAAAAAAGGACGACAACAATGGCGAGCAAAAGATCTGGAAGTGCCAGTACTGCAACATGACCTTTGACGACAAGGAAAGGATGAAGCGTCACACGAGAAAGGCCCACAGCGAGAAGGCAGGCGACGACATGCCAAACGCTAACCCCTTTGGATTCAAGTAAAGACTTATTTCTTGTCAGTACATGCTACAGTACGACTTTAGGCGCATGTTTCCAATCCACGACGACACAGAGCGCATGCACGGGAGGCCTTGGCTGACCTATGGCATGATTGGCCTCAATGTCATCGTGTTCATCTGGCAGGCGACTACGACCGGCCTTTTTTCAAACCAGGGAGCGACAATTGAAATGTTCATGACCTACGGCGCAGTGCCTGAAAAGATATTCAACGACTTTCCGTCAAGCGCGCCTACGATCGTTACTTCAATGTTCATGCATGGCAGCATTGCACACATCATCGGCAACATGGTTTTCCTTTTCGTTTTTGGCGATAACATCGAGGACAGGTTTGGTAGGATAAAGTATCTTATGATTTATCTTGGCTGGGGAGCCGCGGGAGCTCTTGCCCACAGCGCCTATGCGATGGCCACCGGCGATGGCAGCACTCCGGCAGTCGGAGCGTCCGGAGCAATATCGGGGATACTCGGCGCATATCTTGTAATGTTCCCGAGGGCAAAGGTTCTCACTGCAATAGCGGTCTTTTTCATCTACTTTATCCGCATACCTGTTCTGATCTACATCCCGTTCTGGTTCGTCATGCAGGTAGCTTTTACACTGCTGGGCCTGCTCAGCCCCATTGGAGACGGAGGAGGGGTGGCATACCTCGCCCACATCGGCGGTTTTGTCGCAGGGGCCGCAGCGGGTCTCATATGGAGGATGCTTCCCGACTCGGTCAAATACAAGAGGGGAATGGCTGCCGCGTCCGCCGCTTCAAAGCCGATGTTCAGGAATCCGATGATGAGAAAGGCGCGCCCCAAGATAGAGGATGTTGTGCAGACCGCTCCAGAAGTCATCGAAGGTCCCGACTATTACGAAGTGATTGCAGAGATAAGGGGCGTCGCCGACGCATCTGACATTAGCGCGAGCTATGACCCGAACAGCAGGCAGGTGAGGATAGCGGCCAAGGGATCGAGAAAGTACGACATGTCGGTAAAGCTGCCTGACACTGCGGTCAACCCAGTGGTAAAGTATATCCAGTACCTCAACGGGATAGCCCGCATCAGGCTCACGAAGTAATTTGTAGCAAGTTTAAAATATCCCGCAAGAGCCCTTTATTTTTACAATTTTAGGAGGAATATGAGAAAAATGTCAATACAACAGGGATCAGCTGGAGGCGTTCCAGTGTTAATTCTCAAGGAAGGGGCGTCGCAGACAAAGGGTCGCGATGCGCAAAAGAACAACATCACTGCTGCAAAGCTGATAGCTGAAATAGTCAGGAGTTCGCTCGGCCCAAGGGGCATGGACAAGATGCTTGTAGACACTCTTGGCGATGTCACGATAACAAACGATGGCGCTACGATTTTGAAAGAGATCGATGTCCAGCATCCTGCCGCAAAGATGATGGTCGAGATCAGCAAGGCTACCGACAACGAAGTCGGCGACGGCACCACTTCTGTGGTCGTGCTGGCTGGCGCGCTTATTGAAAAGGCAGAAGAGCTGATCAACAAGGACGTGCACCCGACGATCATTGTCGACGGGTACAGAAAGAGCGCAACAAAGGCGATCGAAGTCCTGAACAGCATCGCGCAGAAAATCGCTGGCAACGAAAAGCAGGAATTGGTAAGGATAGCCAAGACATCGATGCAGACCAAGCTGGTATCAAAGGAGGCCGACGACCTTGCACAGATCGTGGTCAATGCCTCACTCTCTGTCGCCGACAAGACTGACTCTGGCTACAGGGTAGACATTGACGACATCAAGGTGGAGAAGAAGGCAGGCGGCAGCATCCGCGACACCAAACTGATCAAGGGCATCGTCCTTGACAAGGAAGTCGTGCACGGTGGCATGCCAAAGAGGATACAGAACGCCAAGATCGCATTGATCAACTCGGCTCTGGAGATCGAAAAGACCGAGTTTGACGCCAAGATAAACATAAGCTCGCCGGATCAGATGAAGATGTTCCTCGAAGAGGAAAACAAGATGCTAAAGTCGATGGTCGACAAGATAGTACAGAGCGGAGCAAACGTGGTCGTTTGCCAGAAGGGGATGGACGACATCGCCCAGCACTACCTTGCAAAGGCCAACATTCTCGCCGTTAGGCGCGTAAAGGAATCTGACATGACCAAGATGTCCCGCGCAACGGGAGCTAGGATTGTCAACAACCTCGACGACTTGACTGCAAAGGACCTTGGCAGCGCAGAGTTGGTAGAAGAGCGCAAGGTAGAGACTGACAAGTGGGTCTTTATCGAGGGATGCAAGCACCCCAAGTCAGTCACAATCCTGATCAGAGGCGGCTCGCAGAGGGTTGTAGACGAGGCCGACAGGTCGGTGCATGACGCACTGATGGTTTCAAAGGACGTCCTTGAAAAGCCCGCCATAGTGGCAGGCGGAGGCGCCCCAGAAGCCTATGCCGCGGCAAAGCTCAGAGAATGGGCAAGCACCCTTTCAGGCAGAGAACAGCTGGCTGCAGAGAAATTTGCAGAGGCGCTTGAAGTGATCCCTCTGTCGCTTGCAGAGAACGCAGGCATGGACCCGATCGACACCATCACCGAACTCCGCTCAAAGCAGAGCAAGGGAAGCAAATGGATCGGAGTCGACGCAAGGAATGCCAAGATTGCCGACATGAGCAAGCTGGATGTGGTGGAACCACTTGCAGTCAAGGAGCAGATAATTAAGTCCGCAACAGAGGCAGCGTCCATGATCCTGAGGATCGACGACGTTATTGCTTCAAGCAAGTCCGGCGGCGGACCACCAATGCCCCCAGGCGGAATGGGAGGTATGGGTGGCATGGGCGGCATGCCTGGAATGGAGATGTAAGGTCTCCCCTTACTTTTTTGATTCTGCTTCGATCACTTCTTTTACCCAGCTACCGGTTTCCCGCATCTTCAATAGTTTGTTCAAGAATTCCTGCCACGAAATGCCGCCGTACGCGTCAACCCACGCCTTGTAGTGGTTCGTCATGCTGTCAAGAGCCTGCTTATGATGCAGGCAGTATTTGTTGTCAGGCAGGGCTTTTCTGTGGCATGCAGCGCATTTTTGCGGAGTCATGGAACATTTATTTAGAGTCTGGATTTTAAGGGTTATATAACAACGTCATGCTTACCACCACTTCAAAAATTGCATGGGTAGCCGCAGTCGCGTACCTCTCGTTCTTTTTCGCCCTTGCGTCGGGCATGATAAACGCGATAATAGAGGGCAGGAACATATCAGGTTTCATCCTCCCAACCCGCTCTGTCCAGACGATTGGCGAGACTGTGGTCGTTACGCTAGTGCTTTTCATAGGAATGGCAGGTGCGTTCATGCTCTACCACTCTGGCAGGTCGCCGAACATAAAGGTGCAGCAGGCGCTGTTGATATCAGGGTTCGGTGTGTTAGGCATTGCTCTGCTCATCGGGTTCATCCTGGTAAACGTCAAACTGTAATCAGGCTGTCCTTGTAGAGTAGCTGCGTCCCTGCCGGGACCGAATCGTGTTCCACTACAGTCACTGCAATGTCGTTCCCGGACCGCTCGACGCTCAGCCTTGCTGTGCTCCTGTGTTTTAGCAGCCGGCGGCTTGCAGGCGACTGGACCCACCCCTGGTCTTTCCGGTATCGCAGCATGCTTGTTGCAAGCACTGGTATGTTTTCGTCAAACCCGCGCCTTACAAGCAGCATCAACAGCACGGAAAGCAGGTGATTCAAGTCACCAGTCCGGGCCTGCGCCGGGAACAGGTTGTAAAAGCTGTTGACAGAATCGAATACCACGAGCTGGCTCTTGCCCATCGACTCGATCACGTCCTTTATCATTGGCACAAGCCTTCCTTCAGACGGCAGGTAGATGTCAATGCTGCCCGGCTTTATCAGCCCGGCATTGAAATATGCAGTAAATGTCGTGTCAAGATCTACATAGCTCACCTTATCAAACCGCGATACAAGATGCGCGATAAAGCACAGCTTGGCGTACGGGTCGCTGAACATCAGCGTATTTAAGCCACGCGTGCTCAGTATCTGTTCAGGCAATTGTTGATCTATCGCAAGAGGTTGGATATATAACGTGAGTGAAATCGAGGATCAGATAAAACTTGACTTTCCCCTGACCAAAAAGGTCGTATACATGAACAACGGGGCGATAGCGCCGACTCCGCTGTCGACGATCAAGGCTGTGACCGACTTTATGCTAAAGTGCGCCGAAGCCGGCCCCGATGCCCCGCAGATCTCTGACTACACCATGTCGTTGCTTGATGAACTTCGGACAAGAATAGCGCACCTGATAAACTGCGAACGCGAAGAAGTAGTGCTGGTCCAGAGCACGACCGAAGGGCTCAACATGGTGGCAAACGGGATCGGCTGGCAAAAGGACGAAGCAATCATAGTCAGGGGCGGCAGGCACGAGCATTATGCCAACTATCTTCCGTGGGTCTCGCTTTCCCAGAGAAAGGGCGTGCACCTCAGAGAGCTTGCAGTCGACGAAAACGGATACTTTGAGATGGCAGATCTGGAAAAATCCATCATGGGTGCCCGCATGGTGGCGATGAGCCACGCGCTGTACAACACCGGTGCGGTGATGCCGCTGGAAGAGGTTGGCAGGATTGCAGCTGAAAATGGCGCGCTGTTTTGTGTCGACGCGGCGCAAAGCGCCGGCACGATCCCAATTGACGTGAAAAAGATCGGCTGTCACTTTATGGCATTCCCCGGCTTCAAGTGGCTCTGCGGGCCGACAGGCATCGGGGCATTTTATGTCAGCAAAAAGGCACACGAAATCCTGACCCCGCCGTCCATAGGGATCGAATCGGCAATGCTGTCAGAGCAGAACGTCATCGCCTACTTTGACCCGCCCACCAGGTTCCAGGCGGGCTTTCGCAACTTTCCCGGCGCAGCAGGCCTAGAAGCGTCGATGAGATACGTGCTCAGGATCGGGCTTGACAGCATCAGAAAGAAGAACATGAAGGTTGCAAACGCCCTGCGCGAAGAGATCGGCAAGATTCCAAACGTCAAGCTGTACGGTCCTGACGACGAAAACAAGCGAACGTCGATCGTCACTTTCATTACAGGGTCAGACTCGTCCACGATAGTGAAAAAACTAGAGCAGAACAGCATAATATTTGCGGCAAGGGACATTGGAGGTGGCAGAAAAGCGGTAAGGGCAGCGCCCCACTTTTTCAACAGCGAAGAAGAAGCAGCAACTGCTGCAAGCTATGTCAAAAGCCTGCTCTGATTATTTCTTTTTCTCGCCCTGTCCTTCGATCACGATCATTGTCAATGTCGATCGGACCTTGTCGATGCGCCTGACATGCCACGTTATCGTTTCGCGCAGCTTGTCCATCGAGTCCGACCTTATTTTGGCGATAATGTCGTATACCCCATAGACGCCTGACACTTCAACAGCCTCTGGCAGCTTTTTGATTTCCTTGATGATCTCCTCTTCCGAGCCCAAATCGCAGTTGATTAGAACGTATGCTGTTGGCATATGGAAATATGGCGTCGTAAGTAATTAAACAGATCGTATTTTCCTCTCGATCAAGGTTATTAACAGCACCCGACTTTTGGAGCCATATATGAAGGTCATCGACCTCACGATGAGGATAACGCCTTCCATCAGGGTGTTCCCCGGATCGCCCCAGCCTTCGTTTGTCCCATGGTCAAGGTTCGACTCTCATGGGTACGATTCGGAGGCGATGTTTATGAGCACCCACACCGGCACGCATATAGATGCCCCTTCCCACTTTGCGCCAGGCCATGCAAGCATCGACAGGATCCCCGCCAGCAGGCTGGTCTGCAGCGCCGTCCTTGTCAAGGCGCCCAAGCGCGCAAACCAGCTTGTAGAGCGCGAGGACTTTGGCGATCAGATACGGCAGGGCGACTCGGTTGTCATTGCAACGGGCTGGGAAAAGCGTGCTGCAAAGCGCAATTACATGAATGAAAACCCGGGCCTTTCCGCAGAGGCTGCGAAATATCTGGCAAGAAAACAAGTCAACGCAGTCGCGATTGACGGGCCAAGCATCGACGCGGGAATCGATTCAAAGTTTACTGCGCACAACATCCTGCTCCAACGCAACATCCTTGCAGTTGAAAACCTGTGCAACGTCAGCAAGATAACGATGAACAGGTTTACGCTGGTGCTGAGCCCGCTAAAGCTTGGGGGCGCGACAGGATCGCCAGCGCGCGTCTTTGCGATTTTGTGAAAGGTGCTGTACTGCAGTACAGTCCTATAGAGGCTTTATCGAGAACGACACAGCAACAACCTTTTTAGAGCAATCGATAAACTCTTGCGCATGGAACTAGAGCGACCGAGAAAGATGGAGTTGCTGCATACGCCAAAGTCAGAGGTGTTGAAGCTCCTGAGGGAAAATTCACTGACAGTTGACGAGGTCGTGTTTCTGTTCGGCTCCAACAAGCTGGCTACGGCCGACATCAGGATGAATGCGCCTACGATATGCGACAAACTGCTGACAATATTTTTGCGCCAGACCGTCAAGCAGGCCCTGCAGCCTATGGTTGTATAGTTTTTTGCTCTTTTGCCTGCGAAACATAGCTGTCAAACCAGACCGGCAGGTCGATGTACTTGTCTGTCGAAAAGTGATAGCCGATGCCCGCGCTCCATGCATCTCCGGTCTTTACTGCAGCGTTTGACTCGCTGATGCAGGCGGCGCAGTATTCGTTGCTCGAGACGCCCATGAACCGCGAAGGAGGATACTTGTCCATCCACGATATCTGTTCATAATAGATCCATTCTTCTTCAAGGCTGACAATGTCGGATATCTGCATAACTCTCTCGTCCACCTGATAGTGGCCGGGGTTCATGACGCTCAGTTTCTCCTGCCCGTGGCTCTTGATATGTTGGTGGACCGAAGCGTAATAGTCGTATTCAGCATCCGTCTCGATATTTGTCACTTCGTCTACGAAAATGCCATCAACGCCGGACGCCATCTGGGCGTCAATGTCGGCCCTGACTGCGTTCAGGTCGCGGATGCCATAGTCTGTCCAAGTATAGGTGAGCACCTTGATGCCGGCGTCCTTGAACGCCTGGTGCACTTCTGGAGTGAGGTTCAATTCTCCGTCTGGGAACGAATATGGTACAATTGCAAGCTCGGGTCTTGCTTCGATGATCCGTAACGTCTGCTCTGTCATTTCGCCGTTATCGTCGACAAGATGCCCGTAGTAAATGACATAGAGGTTCTCTGCCTTGGCAAAAGGCACCTTGGCAAACGGCAGCGCTACAGATGTCGCCACTGCACCTGCAAGCGCAAGCAAAGCGATGATTACTATCGTTAAATGGGACTTTTTCTCTGTCGACTGCACCTGTAATGATAGAATCCGCGCTTTTTATGCTGGAGCATTGATATATGGCTGCGTGTGAGCGTAATTTGCTCTGGGCCCGTAGCTCAGCCAGGTAGAGTACCGGACTTTTAACTATTATAGAAAGAAATCCGGCTGTCTCGGGTTCGAATCCCGACGGGCCCGCATTTATTCAGTCAGCGTCATTGAAGGCGCTTCTTTCTGGCGTATCGGTAACGATACTGCAAACGTAGCACCCTTGCCTTCGGCGTTGTTCTCCGCCTTGATGGTTCCACCATGGGCCTCGACTATGGCCTTTGTTATGAAAAGCCCAAGGCCAGTGCCCCTCTCATTCTCCTTTGTCTTTGTAACAAACTTGTTAAACAGCACTGGCAGAATTTCCTGTGGTATGCCGGGGCCATCGTCTGTTATCCTGATCTCCACCATTCCGTTGTCATAATCGTTCTCTGTCTGTATCGTGATTGTGCCGTTCTTGGCAAACTTGGCGGCATTGTCGATGACGTTTGCAAACGCCTGCAGCAGGCGGTCCTTGTCGCCGGCAATTTCCACGTCTTCATCGAGATCCATCCTGATGCTTATGACCCCGTCCTGCGACGCAAACTTTGTCGATGTAGAAGAGATCCTTTCTATCAGTTGTGAAACGCTTAGCGGCTTCATGTTGTATGAAATGTTGCCGCTTTCGATCTTGCCCACGTCAAGTATGTAGGTTGCCACAGTCGACAGCCTCTTGGCCTCAGTCACGATGGTCTTCCAGGCCTGCTCGTTGCTGACGAGCCCCTTTTCTGCCAGCTTTACCGATCCCATTATAGGCTGGATTGGCGTGCGGAGCTCGTGTGCGGCTACCAGTATAAAGTCGGTCTTCATCTTGTCCAGCCTCTGCAGTTTTTCGTTTGCGTCTGACAGCTCCTCGTTCTTGGCAGAGAGCTCTTCGTTTATTCTCGTGAGATCCTCGCTCTGGCTCGACAGCTGGGCGTTTGCCCGCTGGAGGACCTTTTCCTTCTCCACCAGCTCGTCGTTGAGCCGCTGAAGGTCGTAGGTCTTGATCTTGATCTGCTTGTTCAGGTTGTCGTCAACCTCAGCCACCTTCCTCCTCATGACTTCAAAGGCCATGGTGAGCCGTTTCAGCTCGTCCGACCTCTTGAACATGCCCTTTGTGAGCTTGCCGTCGTAGACCTGCACCCCAAAGTTTCCCCTTGCAATCTGCTCTGCGTCCTTGCCAATTTTGCGCAGCGGAAGGATTACAAATACCGCCAAGAGCGCGCCAAGCGCAGCCAGCGCTGATAGGACGATTGTCATTATGGGCTGGAGCAGGCCGGACGCAGCGCCTGCACCTACAAGTGGCTGCAGGTAATAGGAAACGCCAATCGCGGCTGCCGCAGCGACCGCCGCCAGACTGGCAATAATTTTTATTATTATTTTCGTGGCCATTATCCCTCTAGATTTCCGGCACCTTCAGTTGCTTTTTTCAACGTTAAACCTATGCGTGTGTAACAGGTACAACAGACATTGAGAAGAAATTATCCTTATTCAGGCACGGTCGCATCAGTGTATGTAATCCATCATTACTCATTGCTCGTTATATAGCGTCTCAATGTCTCTTCGTTTAGAGGGGCGACTGTCGGATATTGCAGGATAGGGATTTTTATGAATCGCTTGATGCGACACTTCGTTCGCTTGGAGAAGAGCAACGGAACCTTGTGATATCCACCCTTGAATCCAACGGGATTCCTTTCAGACCCGGCAACGTTGACATCAGCTCTGTCGACAAGGTCCTCTTCGAGCTTTTTGGCACAGGCTCTGAAGCTCTTATGATCTCTGTTTACAGCAGGCTCTCCAAAAAGATGAAGATAGGCTTTGACGATACAGAGATCACAAGCGCCGTAGACAGGATAAGGAAATGGCTTGAAGTGACAGCGCCAGAAACGCAATAGCAGCAGTGCGGCAACATGGAAGTATTGAAAAAAGTAACATCTTCTGATCAACTGCGCATAAAAATAATATTGTCATTGGTAGTTGCAGTCAGCACTATCTGGCTTGCTACAATCTTTTTGCCCGACGATCCAATACTCAACACGCCTGTCTCGGTCACCATGACGGCAGGAATATCATTTGTTACCGCAATGCTGGTTATAGCAAGGCAAAAACCAAACGGCCTGTACGGTAAGACCTATGTCGCCCTTACCATTGGGCTAGCATGCTGGTTTACAGGAGAAATGATATGGATGTATGACAACATAATTGTAGGAAAAGAGCCTGCACAGCTTTCATTAGCGGATATCCCATGGTTGGCATTATTTGCATTCTTTGGCTACTACATATTCAAGATGTACCAGTTCTTTGGATTTGCTGTAAACAGATACCATCTCTTGACAGTTGTCTTGACTGTGGGGACAATAATAGCCATAACATTGTATTCAATCCTGAGCGCGCTTGACGAATTTGGATCACTGGCAGTTGTGATGGTCAGGCTGTCATATCCTATAGGGGATGCTGTGCTGATTGTCCCCTCGATACTCCTTCTAATAACCCTCCGCCACGGTTTGCTAACATATACTCCTTGGCTGCTTTCTTCTGTCGCCTTGATCCTGATTACTGCAGCGGACATTCTTTTTTCCAACGTGGCACTTTTCGGTGTGATTGATGTTTACAAAATCGCGTTTCCGTTATACAATGCAGGAAATCTTGCGTTTGTCGGCGCATTGTATTGGCATAGCAAGTTCGGCATCTATGATCATAACAATGCCATCGCTGCCTTTAAGGAAAGAAATAGGTAGCTACCTGTAGTACGACCATGGGTGTCGAGATTTCGGGCTTGGCTCAAGTGAAAATACTTCTTTAACCAACAGTGCCCAGACCTTTTTGGGTTTCTCATGGATGCCAAATTCCGCCAGTTTGGTTTCCGCCTGTGAGATCAATTTCTGATCGGTAACGTTCTCTGCGCTTCCCTTAAGTTGGTATCCGGCCTGTGTATCCCTGTCAAATATCGCAACACTCACCCGTGGCCAGGCATTAATGTTGTGGAAGGTCTTGTTTTCAAATGCGTCTGCAAAGAGCAGCTTTTCGTTTTGTAGTATCCCAAGGACGTAGCGAGGTGAAATGTTTGGTATTCCCTCAGAGCTGACGCTTCCCACAAGGACAACATGATTCTGCTTAATGATCAATCGAATGATATCCTCGTCGATCTGGACCAAATATCAGGCTCTGATACGGTAGAACGGGTTAAAAATCTTCTATTGTCTGTTACTTTTGATGTAGTCGATTATGCTCCTTGAGAGTATTGCGACCCCATTAAAGACACCAAAGGCCGCAAAGTGTGCAATAGTCGCCGCAATCCCAGCCTCCAGGCCGGAGACAAGTAGGATATAGTGGACATACGGCCTTGCAAAGATATATGCAATGTCTGCCACTGCCACTGACGGCCATAGTGAAAATGCGTCTTTCATTATACGCTTGAAGCGATCTTTTCCTGAAAGTTCACTGTATTGGGCCTTGCTGTCACGGTAGAATATAGCAAGAAAGCCAAGAATAGAACCTGCATAGTCGGCAATGCCGGAAGACACTGAAATTGCAAATTCGTCGCGGGTAGTTGTAGCCATTGCCTCCGCCACACCAACTCCGGCTGCAAAGCCGGCGAGCTCGCCCATGACCAGCTGTTTGTTGAAATTAAAATATACTGGCTTGTTGTCCTGGACGAATCTGAAATATTTCTTGAGCGTGTTGGAGGCCATGGTATTCTATTTTAAAATGCCCATCGTGCTTAACAATCTGTCGGCATAGTCCTTTGAGAGATGCTTCAAGAAGGCAAAGTTCTGTGGCACAGAAATGTCTTTGACCAGTTTTGTATACTGATCAACTATTGAAAGGACTTGATCCATTGCACCACTGCAAGCGATTAGTTGTCTTGAATGGTTTGGATTTTTCCTGATCTTTGAGAACAGCGTATGCTCTGTGGCTGCAAGGATAAAGATGCTCGGCATCCCATCCTGTATGTCTTCTTCAATGTCTTCAAAGTCATCCTGGATGTCCAAGAGTGCTTGATTGTAGTGCATTATAGCAGAGACATTTGGATTAGCCGTCGATCTGTTGCAGGAAGGTCTGCAATGTCGCGACGGGCTGGCTGAGAAACTTCAGCCGTTCCTGCAAGCGCGGAATGCCGTCGGGTAGTTTCGTCGCCCATTCGGTGGCAGGGCCGGAAACCGCCGCGCCGATGGCAACGATCGCGCCGAAAAAGATCAGGATCAGGATGAGCGCCGCCAGGCCTCGTGGCAGGTGGAGATTTTCCAGCGCACGCATGCCGGGCTGAAACAAGAGGTTGAGCACCAGCGCCAGCACGATCGGTAGCACGATGGGGGCTGCGAAATAAGCGACCGCGAGCACCGCGATTAGCAGGAGTGCCGCCAGCATCACCGTGATGGGATCGGACGGCAGGTCGATGGTTTCGGCGTCGGTGGTGGTCCTGGCGACGCTGGCTTCCGTGCTTTCCAGCGTTCCGTCCCGCGCATATTCCTCTTTGATGGTGGCGGTGACGGTCTGTTCGGTGGTCATCGGTGACCTGAAGTTGTTTAAGGAAATCGGTTTGCCGGCGCGAAATGAATGAAGCAGCTCGCGGTCTTAACGCCGGAAGGCGAGGGCCGGTTCCAGGGCCCGGGGGCAGCGGGCAGCTTTCGGTGTCCGGTCCGGCTTTGCCGTTGATACGGCTTAAAATCGCTCTAAACAGCCGCGCGCGGTCAAAAGGCGCACTTGACCCTTGGAGTGCGGGTTGAAACAAGCGACGCATGACCATCGACCTCCACGAGTCCGGCTCGGTTCGGCTGCTCGGGCATGCCCGGCGCGGCTTTTCCGGCACTGTCCATGCCCTGAAAGGCGGCAATGCCGAATCCAGCCTGAGCGCGGCCGAACTTGAAAGCCGGCTGATCGAACTGGGATTCGTCGAGGGCGCGCATGTCGAGGTGTTGCACGAGGGTCTGATCGGCCGCGATCCGATCGCGGTTCGGGTCGAGAACATCACGGTCGCCGTGCGCCGGCGGGAGGCAATGGCCGTCGTCGTTATCTGACGGCGCCCACTGATCGCCATGGAAGCTGCACTCTATAACATCGTCCTGGTCGGGACGCCGAACAGCGGCAAGACCTCGCTGTTCAATGCGCTGACCGGCAGCCGGCAGAAGGTCGCGAACTATCCCGGCGTCACCGTCGAGCGGAAGCAGGGCTTCTTCGTCACGCCGCGCGGCCGCCAGGTATCGCTGATTGACCTGCCGGGGACCTATTCGCTGCGTGGCCGCAGCCCGGACGAGGAGATCACCCGCGACGTCGTGCTCGGCCGCGCCAAGGGGGAAACCCTGCCGGAACTGGTGCTGTGCGTCGCCGACGCCACCAACCTGCGGCTGGCGATCCGGCTGGTGCTGGAGATGAAACACACCGGCCGGCCGATGGTGCTGGCGCTCAATATGTTCGATATCGCCAAGCGGCGCGGCGTCACCGTCGACGTGCCGGCCTTGTCCGCGGCGCTCGGCGTTCCGGTGGTGACCTCGATCGCGGTGCGCAAGGGTGGCACCGACGAACTGCTGCAATTGACCGACACCATCGCCGCCGAGGCCGCAGAAGTTGCGCGCGAGAACGACTGGCGGCCGCACAGCGTCGCCGAGCTGCGCGCCACCCAGCGCGAGGCCGATCGCATCATCAAGGAAACCGTCAGCCTGCCGGCGCGGCCCGACACCTGGACCGCACGCGTCGATTCCGTGGTGCTGCATCCGGTGTTCGGGCTGGTGATCCTCGCGGCCATCCTGTTCGTGATGTTCCAGGCGGTGTTCGCCTGGGCGCAGCCGGTGATGGAGTTGATTGCCGGCGGCTTCGAGCTGCTGGGGCAATGGGTGCAGGCGACGCTGCCCGCAGGGCTGTTGCAAAGCTTCATCCAGAACGGCGTGATCTCCGGCGTCGGCAGCGTCATCGTGTTCCTGCCGCAGATCATCATCATCTTCCTGTTCATCTTGTTGCTGGAAGACTTCGGCTATATGGCGCGCGCGGCGTTCCTGATGGATCGCATCATGGGCGGCGCGGGATTGCATGGCCGCGCCTTCATTCCGCTGCTGTCGAGTTTCGCTTGCGCCATTCCCGGCATCATGGCGACGCGCGTGATCGACAATCGCCGCGACCGGCTGACGACGATATTGATCGCGCCGCTGATGACCTGTTCGGCGCGCATTCCGGTTTACACGCTGATTATCTCCGCTTTCATTCCGGCGAAACAGGTGTGGGGATGGATCAACCTGCAGGGCCTGGTGATGTTCGGGCTCTATGTCGTCGGCATCGCCAGCGCGATGGCGGTGTCGGCGCTGATCAAGTTCTTCATGTGGCGCGACGACGCGCCGGCGCCGTTCATGCTGGAATTGCCGGACTACAAGCTGCCGCGCCTCAGGAGCATCGCCATCGGCATCTACACCCGCGCGATGATGTTCCTGCAACGCGCCGGCACCACCATCTTCGCCATGATGGTGCTGATCTGGTTTTTGGCATCGTTCCCGCAGCCGCCCGTCGGTGCGACAGATCCCGGCATCGATTACAGCCTTGCCGCCATCATCGGCCGCTTCATCGAGCCGGTGCTGGCGCCGCTCGGGTTCAACTGGCAGATCGCGGTGGCGCTGATCCCCGGCATGGCCGCGCGCGAAGTGGCGGTTGCTGCGCTTGGTACCGTCTATTCGATCGAAGGCGGCAAGGAAGCGGCCGAGCAGATCGGCACGGTGCTCGCCACCAAATGGAGTCTCGCCACCGCGTTGTCGCTATTGGCGTGGTACATCTTTGCGCCGCAATGCGCGTCCACGCTCGCCGTCATCAAGCGCGAGACCGGCGGGTGGCGCTGGATGTGGATAACGTTCTTCTACATGTTGGCGTTGGCCTATGTCGCGAGCCTCATCACCTACAATATAGCGCGTTCGCTCGGGGCAGGCTGATCGTTAGCGGTTCCGCGGGGTTGAAGAATCGTTGTCCGCTGGGTCATATCCGCTTCCCCCGAGGGGCCGTTTCATCGTCGTCCCTCGGCCGATTGTGAAGTGAGGGACGCGTGACGAATTCCATCTATCGCCGGATTGCGGACGAACTCAGCGTTCGCGAACAGCAGGTTCAGGCCGCGGTTGAATTGCTCGA
>JBDZWB010000126.1:0-5229 GCA_040255975.1 Nitrosopumilales archaeon | reverse complement strand
TGGGCATAGCTGCACTCTTTGCCGGCGAAAGTGGAACAGGCAAGACTATGGCGGCAGAAGTGCTTGCAGCAGAGCTCGGCCTCGACCTATTCCACATAGACCTGTCGATGGTCGTAAGCAAGTACATTGGCGAGACGGAGAAGAACCTGCGGCAGGTATTTGATGCTGCAGAGGATGGTGGCGCCGTGCTGTTCTTTGACGAAGCAGATGCGCTTTTTGGAAAGCGAAGTGAGGTGCACGATAGCCATGACAGGTATGCAAACATTGAAGTTGGCTATCTGCTTCAACGCATGGAGTCTTACCGAGGGCTTGCAATCCTTACAACCAACCTGAAGAACGCTATCGACACTGCTTTTCTAAGACGCATCCGCTTTGTCGTGAACTTTCCATTTCCTGACGAAAAGGCAAGGGAAGAGATATGGCGGAAAATCTTTCCCAAGCCAACTCCCGTTGGCGATCTTGATTACGCCAAGCTTGCAAGAATGAATGTCACTGGCGGCAGCATCCGCAACATTGCCCTCAACGCCTGCTTTCTGGCTGCAGAGCAAAAGTCTAGGGTAGAGATGAAGCACATCAAGCAGGCCGCCAAAGCCGAGTACGACAAGATGGAGCGGCCGCTTACCCGAGTGGAGGTTGGAGAATGGTAAGGGTAGTGATAAACATAGACAGGCTTGTGCTGGATGGATTTGACTATCATGATCATTTGCGCATAAGCAGGGCAATGGAGGTAGAGCTGGCGCGGCTTGTAAATGAAAACGGCCCGCCAAAATCTAAAAGCATGCCTGCCATTAATGCCGGTGCCATA
Organism: Nitrosopumilales archaeon; assembly: GCA_040255975.1. GTDB lineage: Archaea > Thermoproteota > Nitrososphaeria > Nitrososphaerales > Nitrososphaeraceae > Nitrososphaera. Next base: position 4,424 of record JBDZWB010000126.1, on the reverse strand, counting down.
CAAGTCGGGGAAAATCTGGGTCCAAGAGCAGTTGGCACAGAGATTGCACAGTCGGTATACAGGAGCCTTGGTGTATCAAATGAGTGAGTTTGCAACAACTGCAAAGAAGAGGGCCAGTCCAAACGCAGAATCCTCGACTAAGAAAAACAGCAGTAGCAGCAACTCACAGCTGCAATCGGCCAGTGCAACTAACTTCAACTTTGGTTCTCTGACTTTACAGCCAAAGCTAAAGGTAAGCCAACCCGGAGACTTTTATGAAAAACAGGCCGACAAGATTGCTGATCAGGTGATATCTGGCTCAGCTACTCCTACTATGCCTGACATACACCCTGTCAGCAGCCAAGACGGTGGTGCCAGTCGCAAGCCCCAAAATCAGGACTTGGGCATTTCCCAAAAGTCCGAGACGACATCTGACCAGGGTATTGGTGGTGAAACCGCAGACAGGATTCTAGACGTCAGTTCAGGTGGCGGCTCGATGCTCGATCGGGAAACGCGGGATTTCATGGAATCCCGCTTTGGTGGATATGACTTTGGTTCAGTAAGGATACACACAGACAGCAGAGCTTCTAAGTCAGCATCTGACATCAATGCCAGAGCCTATGCCATAGGAAGAGACATTGTATTTGTAGAAGGACAGTACCAGCCACATACCAATGAAGGCAGGTGGCTATTGGCGCACGAGCTTACACACACTATACAACAGGGCGGCCAGACCTCGATTCAAACCAAGGTGATACAGCGAGACCTTGCTATCGAGCCGACAGTGGAAGATCCTGCTGAAGTAAATCTCACAGAAGATCAGATGCGGAAAGCTATTCGACTGAATTCCGTAATGTTTACTGACGAGGCTGAAATCGAAATAGTAAGAGACGTTTTAGGCATATCCGCGCAGCCTGCTGTAGTTGACGAGGATTTTGTAAACGCAGTAGTGAGGTATCAAAGCAGCTTTGGGTTGACACCTGACGGAATGCTGGGTCCTGCTACGTCTGCACAGTTATCGCAAGAGATAACCGCAGAAGCCGACTATCTTGGCCAGCCCTCGACGGGCACTCCCATGCGCAGAGTGGCTAGGAGGCTGCACCTGCGCTCCTTGACATCAAGAAGGAGGGGACTTATGACGCATCAGGGATTTGTAGGGCCGGATGACAATCCTGAAGGAGCTGTCACGGTAAGAGTTGGCGACAGGGAGGGAACAGCGACAAACGCTATTTCACTCGAATACACTGGTGAAAACTCTGACAATGTCAACTGGCTGCAATTCATCAACATGCAGATGTTTGCCACGCCTCCCGGAGCAGCCGGCCGTGTCTTTAACACCGGAACAGTTGCAACCACCGGGGGAAATGTCACATGGTCAGATGCCACGACAACTCGCTGGTTTGTTGATGCACTGCCTGCCTCGGCAAGCCCGTTGTACGATGTCAGTGGAGGTTTGAATACACGTGCAGCCGGAAGGAGGATTGCAATGTTTGATGAACCGGGAGGGGCCAGCGGGTTGCCTGTCGCCCAAGCTTTTGCGGCTCCGGGGGCTGCGGCGGCTGGTGCTACAACAGTTACTTTGCGTATGCGTTTTGATGCATATGTCATCAGAAACAATAGAGCCAGATATCACGTAAGATGGACCGCAACAACAACCTATAATATCACGGCAGGGACATCTAGTAATATTGTCTACTCGCAAGGTGCAGCTGGACCGGTTTCGGGTTTGGCAGCAGTTCACAGAACAGCCTTGCTGGCTGAATATCCAGGAAATCCGATCAGGTGACAACACAGCGTTGTTGCTATCAATCGGCGGAGAGGAGACGAAAAAACATGGCAAGTGATTTACGTCATCGGGCCGAAGGAATATGGCAATTTAAGAAAAGTGTTCCAATCGAGGATGACGGGGGCAAGCAGGCAAATGACGTTATCACCTTTGTATATCATGACGATGGCACTGTAACTTTGAGGCTCTTGACCCTTCATCCTGGCCAGTGGAAGTCTGAAGATGATTTTTACAGGCTATCGACCAAATGGGAAGACAGTGCGCTATTTTATCTGCCTCCTTTCGGTGACTGGACAGAGCTAGCCGTCTTTGAAGATGATCGTTTTGTCAACGTTGGCAACGGTAAAAAGAGGATATTTGAGAAGATCGGGGCAGACCAAGTCATAGAATGGAACAAGGCAATTCTGAAAGACAGGGAGCTTCATGATTATAGAATTCAGCCGGATGGGAGCATCAAGGAATAATCAGCGAAAATCCACTTTTTATGGAGCAGTAGTAGTAGTGGGGATGGCAGAAAACTACTAGGCGACATCAAAACTTGTACGTAAAGGAATCATGATTGTTAAGGCGTTCCTTTGAATTCATTAATGAAAGGAAGCCAAGCTGTGACGTCTTGGCCTGCTTTTTTCCTCACATAATAGTCTCTTGCAATCTGGGCCTGCTCCTCTGTGGTAAAGTGGCTCAAGCCGTGTCCTGCACTGTGCGCCGCATTGAGCCCAGCTTCGCCGCCGTAATCATAGTCCGCCTCTATCGCATGGTAAAGTGTCGTCCAGAGAGAGTATCCGTGCTGGTACTGCCAAGAGTGTCCCAGTTCGTGTATGAGCCATGGCATGAAACCGCTGCCTCCAAAAGAACCCGATGGGAAATTGATTGTCCAAGGCGTGGTGCGGGCATATCCTCCGACAGACATGACTGGGTCCTCTTCGACCCTTATTCTGTTAAGATTTAGGTTCGATCCAAATACGATCCTTGCTTCATTCTTTTCAAAATCAGTTAAGAGCCTCCTTCTCTGGCGCTCTGTAACGTCGGTTCTAGTTGAAAGCGTGCTCTCCCAAAATAGCGTGCTGCTTTTTGTGACCCTTGTCCCGCTGTAAATGTACACATTATGGTTGTCCATCATGGCGTCTGTCAAGGTGCTGGCATTTGAATAGCCGGCTGCGGTGAACGCTGATGAGAATTCTGCCCTAGTTGCGCTTTTGTTGTAAAAGAAGTTCCGACTACCATCGTCAGAAGTTCCGACTTTTCCTGCGGTTATGAGCGCCTGAAGGGCAGACCGGATTGCGGAAGACTCGCCTGAATACTCGTCCCAGATAGTCGTCATTGATTCCCCATAGGTTGGGTGGAGTTCTGTGTGGGTGCTATTGTATGTGAGGATCTCACGCTGCACCACCTGCGGGCTGGCAACGCTTCTGCCCTGCTGGATGTGGTGCGCCAGCTCGTGTGCCAAAAGCTGCCTTCCACCATTGGTATTGGGGTTGTACTGGCCGCGGTTAAAGACAATGTCATTTCCAAGGGTGTAGGCTGCAGCATTTATCGCTTGGGCAGATTTGGCAGCCCTTTCATCCGTGTGTATCCTTACTGAACCAAAGTCATATCCACCAAAGCGGGATTCCATGAAATCCCGCACCGATGGCTCTAATGGAGCGCCGCCTTGCAGGCTACTGTCAAATTCAGAAATGTTTGCGGATGCCTCATTGTTGCCAGCCGCCATCCTGTGAATTTCCACATGATCGCCCTTTCCCTCACAGGCAATGCAATCTTGCTGAATTGCATTGTTGTCGATTCCTTCTGGCATACTGGTTATTTTTCTGGCAATACTGTCGGCTTGCCTTTCATCCGGATCTTCTGGATGACTTAATCTGATCTTTGGCAGAACGTCGATTCCTGCAAATTCAACACTTGGCCTGCCTAGCGCGGCGCGATGGGTACCGACAAAACCGGGATGAGTTTTAGATTTAGAAGGCGCATTGCTACCCTTTGAGTCGCTTTGTTTTCCTGCTTGCATTGAAGGGACATGAAAAACTGCCATGGTTCTCTCAAGTTACTTCAAGCGCGCCGTTGTTGACCGATACGCTTGCCTGCGCAAGCTTTATGCTTGCAACGCCGTTTGTTATTTCAATGCCCGTCATATTCATTACAATCTTGAGGCCAGACGAAGTCTCTATTGTTATGCCGCCGGCACCGGGAGTATCGTCAAGCTTTAGCGTAGCTGTATCTGTCTTGATTATCTTTATCTCTGGCATTCCAGGCGATGCAGGAGGCATCTCTGTTGTTCCCCAATAGCAGCCAGTCCATATCGGGTAGTCTGGATTTCCGCCCTCGAATTCTATCCAGACGTTTGCGCCAACGGGAGGCACGAAAAAGAAGCCAACGTCGCTTCCAGCGTACGGGACACAGGGCAGGGCCCAGCCGCTTTCCTCTTCGCCAAGCACTGACGGCACTTGCGCCTTTATCCTCCCCTTCATCGTAGGGTCGCGGTTGTCAGTTACAGTACCTCTGTACTTGCCATAAAAGCGAGCAGATTCTGTACTCATGAAATCACACCCGGAATGGTCGAGCCGTACCCTTCCCTTGTAATTACAAAGCTCTGCTTGTATTCTCCCCTCTTTATCTTGTGAGTCACGCTTTTCACGTAGTATAGCCCGTCATGCTGGTAGCC
>JBDZWB010000125.1:0-5247 GCA_040255975.1 Nitrosopumilales archaeon | reverse complement strand
AATCCCTCTCCCGGCGCTTTTTAAAAAAAGTTGGTTGCTGATGTTCGAGCAGCTCATTGCGCAGCATCGACTACCACCCTTATCGGTATCTCTGCAATAGGCTGCAGCGATTCGTCTGCATTTGCAGACAACAGCGCCAAGGTGTATTCGCCCGTGCTGGCGGGATTCCAGTACAACTCTAGCAGGAGGTTGCTGTCCGCGCCAATGTTGCCGCGAAGGTTTGTCGCTTCAACATAGTTCTGCGAACCGCCGCCGGCATCACTCCTGACTGCCAGCGTTATTATGTGGCTAGCAACTGCGTTCTGGCTGACAATGTTGGCCTGTATCAGAACCGGCTCGTTTGCTGCAAAATGCATTTCTGGCACGACTTCGCCTATCAATTCTCCAGTATCGGCATCGAGCGCCAGAATCAACGCTAGCGTTGGCGGCGCACTGGTGCCCTCCTGCATCATCAGCTGAGCTGACTGCTCCTGATCGTCTGCCAGCTTTGCAGCACTCTCTTCTCCGGCGCCCATATCAGGCTCGCTCATTTGCCGGAAGGTGTCGGCTTCCTGCGCCTGCTCGGCCAACTCGGGGTTTATGGCTGGATTGCTACTCAGGATCGCAAGGGCGAATACGAAACCGATGGCGGCCGCTATGCCTATCCCAGCCATGCCGTATGCCGGAAACCTCCTGCCCATCTTGATTATCAATTCACCTTTCTCACTATAATATCATATGTTGTTCTTCCGAAAATAAAAAAGGGGTTAGAGGATGGACTCTCCATCCAGTATCGCCACTGCCACCTCTCCGTCCACTACCTCGATGTGCCCGTCATGGACCTCTCCGTCCACATCCACCACGCCAAAGTCGGCATGGTATTCGTTTTCGCTGATGTGCGTAATCATGTCCATGTGGATATCAAATTCATCGTCAATTTCGATGCCAAGCTCGGGGAGCCTTGTCAGCAAGAAATCCATTGCAGCCTCACGCTGGCCAAAGCCATTTTCGCTTGCTTCGCCGCTCATGAAAAAGGCGATGCTGACAGTCATGGACACCTGCTGTCGGCCAGGCAGGACTGGCGTCGCACCTTCTGCTGCGGCGTCAACAAATCCTCTGCTGAATACTGGGAAGTAGACGTCGTTGAGGTTTATCGACTTGATGCCCGAGATGGACAGCCCTACTGCTTCTGCTGCAACCTCTGCCCTGTGCCTCGCGTTGGCGATTGCATCTCCGATCAGGCTGTCGCGTATCTCTTCCTGCCTTTCAGCAGAAACAAAGAAGTACATGCCGCTCACATTGGTTGCGCCCGCTTCGATTGCAGCGTCGATCACTTCGCCTGCATCCACATCGCTGTCTGCGTCAAGCGTAATGGTTACCATGTTGACTGCCTTGTAGCTGACCACCACTTCGCCGGTTACATAGCATTCAGGTGGAATCGGATAGCCTTCCATCACCCTGCATGCGTTTACCGGCTCGCTCTGCGAATGCACCGGATAGACGTTGTAGCTGCTCGTGCTGATGTCGTCTTCTGCTATGCCGAGGTCTTTGAGCGCCGCGATTACCGCTGCGACTAGGTCTGCGTTGCTTGAAGCCGCTTCTTCTGCCGTTGGGCCCTCCGTCTCTACTCTGACTGTTATAGAGAACTTGTCAGGCTTGACGCTTGTCGTTGCCGTGCCTGACGTGGATACCGTGGCCCTGACTTCGTCCTCACAGAATTCTGCTCCAGTTTCACATCCCAAGTCCACCGGCATCGGATCATCGTCTGTGTTCTGCACTTGTGCGCTAGCACTTAGCAGCAGCTGCATGCTGCCAAATGCACTTGCAAAGACTCCTGCCGCAATGATACCTGCAAGCAGGAGTAATTTTGTGTCCTTATGCTGCTGGTTGTTGTTTGACATATCTTGTTACCGTCATTCATGATTCCGGCATAGGTAAAACCACGTTTCAGAACACGTGTTCCAGGTTCCGTTCTACGTTTCAGAACGCCTTGAACGTGCCCGGCCGTAGGCAGCTGACGACTACTATTCTCAGTCAGTTGTGGAATCATTACCTAGAAGGTCTTTCGCAAGCGGTGATGCTGAAAATCGTGCCTAAAATCACCACTGAAAATGGGTCACGGGCTGATATTTGTGCAGAGAGTGGCCTCTGTTGCTATGCAAAGCTCTCTACCACTTCAACTTGGGCCTGCATCCACGGATGCGGCACGCAGTGATACTCGTATGTGCCAAGCTGGGTAAACAGGAACTCGTATGTTTCGCCTGGCATTACAAACGGACCTCCCTCCTCTTCGGGTCTGGCTTGCGAATCAAACACTCCGCTGTACGGATCTTCATAGTCGGTATCTGAAGTCACCGTATGTGGCACTGAATCTTCGTTAGTCCAGACGACCCTGTTGCTGACTGTAAGAGTAGCGCGAGTGGACGCGGGGACGTAGAACTGGTCGTTGCCTTCGTTAGAGGCGCCGACTGCAATCGAGACTTCAGTTGTTTCTTCCGGCTCAAGTATCTCCTGTGAAATTACCGGCCTTCTGTTCTCTTCTGGAATATAGACGAACTGGTAGTATGCTAGGCTGATCCCGACTGCCACAACGAACGCCACGATGCTGATGCCTGCAGTGTTTGCTGCACTGGATCTTTGCGTCTTTACCGACCTCCAGGCTGCAAGCGGCATTCGGGTCTAGGCTCTGTGCGTTCTCGAGTGCTTTTAAAACAGCAGGTCTCGGATGGAGTAGTCACTGCGCTGCATTGGAAAATATGATATTTATCGAGTGAGAGGTCGCTGGCAAAGAAAGATGGAGGCCCAATCTACTTTTGCGATGGCGATACGGCCTGCGTCCGGATGAACAAGCGACGCTGCACCCTGCGATAATAACCGCTAAACTGCGGTACCGACGCAGATTTTTTCCTATGTCCGCGTTCTGCTTGGCATCAGCCTGTACTTGCGGACGACCTTTTTCTCGCCCTTTCTTTGGCCAAACATCCGCTCGCGGGCGCGGAGCCGGTTCATGCGAAGCCGCGACATCCTGTCTTCGGGCCTCACAAGGTCTATCCTTATTCTGGACGGTGCCTTGAAGGTGAAAACCAGACCCTGTCCCGGATCGATCCTGATCCTGTCAGGCACAATCTGGTTTGCAGTGCACTCTACTTTTACTGGGGCGGCGTTTCTCTGAATCTTGCCGGGCTCGGGGTAGTTCACTGCAAGTTCTGCCCTTGCATTGTTGAGCGCGTTTGTGACTGAATATGTGCCAGGCCTTATGACGGTGACAGAAAGCATGTCGGCTTCCTTTAGCTCTTGGCTGTCAAACGCAATGATTTGCGAATTGTCCTTTCCGCGCCTGCTGACCTGCACGACATAGCCGCCTGACCCTGCAGAGACGTAAAACACCGCGTACCCGCCCGCGTTCAGGACAAAGCGGTCTGGCATCGTGTCCTTCAGGTCTATTCTGACCTGCCCGGGCTGGGTGGGAGGCTGCTGCGCCCTGGCGGCAGCAACCTGCGGCGCTGTCGTCGGGCTCTCGCCGGTTACAGAGATCGTGAACCGGCGCGCTATCAGGCCGGCGGCTCTTCCCTTCATGACCACGCCCTCGTACTCGCCGGGCTCTGTGAACCTGTGGACGACTGTTGACATCATTGAAAGCGAACCGCTGTCTGAATTTACTTGGCTGAACAGCTCGCGGTTAATTCTTAATCCTGTCATGCCTCTAGTTCCCCACATCTCCTTCTACTATCAGCTCGTTACCGCCGCTATTAACCCTGATGCCTAGAAATTCAATCGGTATCTTTACTGGAATCAGCGGGGCAACAGGGTTGTCCGCCGTCGGGACGGGATTGGCCGGAAGGATTTCAAGCGGATCTTCCAGCTCAAATAGCGTGATGGCAATCCATTCGCTTATTGCGTCGATTAGGTCCTGGAATATGCCCAAGTTCCCTATCAGGTCGAGGAGGAACTCTCCGATGTCATCTGGGATGTCCAGAACGTCCCGGATAATCCCTTCAATTCCTCCAAGAATGGTATCGACAAAGTCTATTGCCCAATCGGGAAGTCCCAGCGCGTCGAGCACGTCAAGTATCGCGTCTGATATGAGGTTGCCGAACAGGTCGCCTACAGTGTCAGCAATGTCGATGATGTCAAGGTCTATTGGCAGCGTCGGCACCATGGCAATCTGCCACCTGTTGGGAACGCCCGAACCGACGCCATAGAACGACTTTGGAATCGCGCTGAAAGTGACTTCGGAAGTCAACAGCCCGCTCAGGTCGATTGGTATGGAAATGTCTGGGCTTGCGCTGAAAAGGTCGATGGATGGCGCGCTGACCAGGCATCCTCCAAATGGGTTTGGAATTATGCAGAACCCTCCTATCGTTATCGTCGGGATGTCGATTCCAATTACCAGCCGCAGCTTGTCCCACTTTATGTCAAGCTCGCTCACCCTGATTGAGCCGCTTGGGTGCAGGTCAATAGTCCCTCCTTCCAGGTGCGCCTGCACTTCATATGATGCAGTAAAAATGCCCCAGCTGCCGCTGCCTGCTATTGAAAACTTGAATCCCTTGAGTAGCGCGTCGTATATCTCCTTGAACGCCTTCTCGGATATTGCGGCCGTCAGGTCAAAAGTGCCGCTGCGCGTCCTCGGCCGGATGGTCCTCGTAACGGTTCCTCCACTGCCTCCTCCTCCACTGGAACCACCACCGCCACTTGGCGAAACCAGAATGTCAAGTTCGACCTTGTCTAGGTTGATAAACGTCTTTAGCTGGTCCTGTTCTATCGCCGGGTTGTTGGGGACAGTCGTGGACGCCGACACCTGGATCTTGCCTGAAACCGTGACATCGGGGGTGGTGGTGGTTGGGATTTCAAACAGGCCAAACGCCAGTTTTGAAGCAAATTCCGAGATTGGGGGCAAGAGCCCGCGGTTCAAGACCAACCGTGCATAGCATTCTATCGCGTTTTCCAGCCCTTCCGGCTTTAGGTCGACTATCTCTATTCCGTCCACAAAGGGCCCTATCCTCTGGTTCCCGACCGGACCGGTTATCCTGCATCCTGCAGTGGCAAACAGATCTAGGCAAAAGCATTCAAGCCTCGACGTCGGCAGGGTCACGACATTGTCACCGCCGCGCGGATCCAAGACCACCAGGTCGTCCCTGACTGCGGCGATGTCTGAAATGGCAAGATTGGGGTTTGCTGCTATCCGAGCCTTTGTCGCGACCTTTGTGCCAAGCGATGGCAGCAACCTGCCGGGAAGCTGCAGGTCCCTTGAAGGACAGCCGATTCCTG
>JBDZWB010000124.1:0-5267 GCA_040255975.1 Nitrosopumilales archaeon | reverse complement strand
AAAAAATGAAAAATGAAAACGTATGATGGTACCCTTCAAACTGAACACAAGTGTTAAGAGCAATTTCTTCTAGCTATAGGATGGCAGGCGAACAACAACGGCATGGAACTAAGTTGTCGCGATGTCGGAGTAGACTGTGACTTTAAAGTGATAGGCGCGAGTTCGGAAAATGAGAAAATGCAGCTGGCTACCATACACGCAAAGATGGCGCATAACATCGATCCATTGCCATCCGATCTGGCAGAGAAGGTAAAGAAGGGAACAAAGCACTAAGAAGAGAAACATTTCTCTATTTTTTTGACGACGCTGAGGATTCTGTCAATGTCATTTTCAAACACATCGTTGCACGGAGGCGACGCGTCAATTCTTTTCCTGAAAAATCGAATCTCTTTCTGTAAGACTGTTCCAGAGAGAGTTAAATATCAAGCCAGTTATCTAATAAGGGAGAATAATGCAGCTCAATACCCGGCTGGAACGAAACGACTTGGATACCATCAAGCACAATCTGGAGGAGCAGCTGGGCGACGGGGGCGCGCATCTGGTCTTCAGGACCTTCAAGCTGGTCTATGGAATGAGCGAGGAAGATGTCATGCGCAAACCAGCGGTGTTAACGGAAAAGCTCGAAAAGCTGTTTGGGAGCAGCACCGCTGAAGCCGTTATGAGAAATGTCCGTACCGTGCGCCGATAGTTTTGAGCCTTTGGAAACTCAAAAAGATAACGTCATGTCTACGCCGTGTTTACCTTGTAATATTTCGCTTCATGCTGGCCCACAAGATGCCAGTATGGTATCTTGGTCAGGTCCGCCGGATCGTGCACAGCGATCCACTGTACCAGCCTGATTAGCGACACGCCCTGTCCAAGCGCCGCCTTGTTCTGCGCTATTATCTTGTCAACGTGCTGCTGCATCTTTCTCAGCTGATCCGGTTCGCTCCTCGTCGTCCTCCTTGCAAACAAATGAACGTCCACGGTCGTGCTGTACTGGTACGTGGACCAGCTGGTTGTAGTGGGTTCGGAAGTGGTATAAACGTGCAGGCAGTGGATGGCATAGTTCTTTATCAGGCCGGCGCCCCAGCCGGTGCCAAAGCTAATGTCAGCTGCAGCCGGGTCGGTTTCAGCCCACTGCGACTCCAAAAGCTCCTTGACAAGCGTCTCAATGGTCTTGGTAAGGTCGGTAGCCTGCCCGGCAATCTTCCAGGTGGACACAGAATAATGTAGAAAGAAAAATGAAAAAGAGAATTATCTATTTTACTCTTCGGCCAGCTCTACCGTGCAGCCCCTGAACGTCGTCCTGCTGCCGTCGCTCACCACCTTTTGGTAGTATGCAAGCGCGGCGTCTGCGGTGTCCTTGACGCGGTAGCCCTTTACGCCGCCGGCAAGCCTCCTCCTGCCGTCGGGGTAGACGATGTAGACTTTCCACATCAGTCATTCGCCCCAGAGCTTGTCCCCGATCCCGGCTAGAAACCCGAGGATTCCAGTCGCTATCGGCAGCACCACTTCCTTGACTCCCTCGCTTGGCAGCAGCATGTAGAGCGCCGTCAGGCCGGTGACTGCCGCAAGCCCTGACAGGACTATGTGTTTGCTGTTGATGCTTACTTTTTCTGGCGATTCTGTCATGTGGCTATTGCCTGCCAATGAGGCCGGTAAGAGAATTATGTCAGCAAGTATACAGCAAGAGTGCCGGCTGCTCCAAACACCGTCCCGACGGCGAGCAATTTCACTTCCCTCTTGAACGACTTTGCTTCCTGCCTTTTCCTGTATTCTTCAACAATCGGAGTCAGCTTTTCAGCCAGCGCGTCGATCTTGCCCTCTATGCGCCTGTCGCATTCGTGCAGCTGATCAAAGTGGCAGTTTACATCCTGCCTGAAATTCTGAAATTCGTCCCTTGCAACACCGCTCATCAGCAAAAAATAGGTGGGCAAAAATAAAGAGAACTTAGGCGGTGTCGCTGTAGATCTCGGCCTCGCTGTCAAGGCGCATGATGTACGCCTGCACCGCCCTGTCGCTTGAGGCCATGTATCTTTCAGACATCTCGGGCTGGTGCTGCTGGAGGAAAAACAGCGAAGCAGCCCTGTCGGTGGCGGCGTCCCTTATCGACTGGGTCAGCATCGAGCCGGACAGCGGCAGCGCCGGCAGGCTCTGGAGCTTGGAATACCGGTTGGCCGCCATGTACAGCTCGTCGTCTATCTGGCTGTCTGCCTGCGCTCCCTTTGCGTTGAGCAGCGTGTCCTGCGAGGAATCCGAGGAGGATCCCAGCGCGATCTCTCTGAGGCGTGAAATTTCGTAATATGTCATGGAGAAAACGATTGTGAAAAAAGGAAAAGAGAATTAGTGCCGCTTTTTCAGCGACTCTAACTCTTCGACGATGGCCTTCAAGCGTTCGTTGGTATTGCTTCGGCCAGACTCGCCTTCGCGGACGTACTGTTCAAAGATTGTCTTGAGGTTCTTCATTCAGCAGATCACACCTAGATCGAGCTCGATATCCTGCAGCTCGCCTTTTCGTCGATCACGACTGACTTGACCCTGTGCGTGCCGCTCAAAAGTACGCTCTGGAGCTCATTGCGCCTCTGCGCCTCTACCGTCACGTTCCTTGCCGCGCCCATGCCAAACGCGACTCCCTTGACGGCCATCACGTTCCGGTACGTGTTGTTTGTCGTATTGTTCTGCAGGTGCACCTGGTCAGCGACTACAATGTCCACACCGTACAGCTGCTCAAGCACGCCCACCGCGGTGATGTCCGGCCTTGTGTACTGGTAGAAATTGGTCAGGTTGGTGTCAAGCATCAGCTCTTGGAATGCCTTTGGGTGCAGGAACAGCACAAGGTTTCCGGGGCTCACGTCGTAACCCTGCTGCGCTATCAGGCGCTTTGCCGCCAGCAGCCCTTCGCGCTTGAAGGAGATGCTTGCAACGTCGTCGGATGTCACCTGCGCGCCGGTGTCCGCCCTGACCCAGTTTGTCGGCGACACTGCGTTGTACGTCGCGTCCAGAAGGTCCGTCGCCTCGTCGTCTATCGCCGCAAGAGCCATCGCCTCGTTTATCGCGTCGACAAGGCCGAACGGCGCGCTCTCCATCTGCGAGTAGCCGACCCTCTGCACCGCCCCTCTCACGGACGGGGTCGCCGTCAGCTTGGCGACTGTCTGCGACACGTTCGTCGGCTCGGTGCCCTCGGTTATCGCGCCAAAGTCAAAGGCGCCTATCGTGTAGAAATGGACCCTGTCGGATCCGTTTGGGATCTCGGAAAAGTTGACGTACTGCCTGACAGGCGTCTTCATTCTGCCCCCGGGCACCACCAGAATCTGCTTGCTGAAAATCTGCCCTGCGTCGCCGGCGTTCATCGTGACGGCTTCGGTCTTGCTGGCGCCGGAACTGATCCTGTAGCCCCAGCGTTCCAGATATTCGTTCTTGTCGACGTTCCACGACACAGCCGGAAAGCTCACGTCCTTGGGGCTGTCCTTGACCTTCTGGAAGAACTCGACTACCTTGTTGTAGCTCTCCCTCTTTGCCTGCATGCCCGAGTCGTCCACCATGCTTGATGGCGCCGCCTCGGTTTTGGGCCTGATCGCCCCGATTATCTCGGAGAGCTTTTCAATCTGTGCCTGCTGGATGCTCTTGAAGTGGTCGCTTATGGAATCCACGACCGACTTGATCCCCTGCTCGAACTGCTTGCTCGTTAAGTTGTTGTCAGATGATGATGACATGGTTGTTGGATTGGCGCCATGCTCGGTAAGAGAACTACTATTGCACTGCCTGCAGGGGAAATTCTCCAGAATGTTGACGGTCGTTTCCGGGATGCCCGGCGTAGGAGTAAGCGACGCTTCAACAAACCGGAGGCCGCGGGGCACGGCGTAGCATTTAGCGCTGCCGCAAACATGGTCCTGCCTTTCAAAAAATGCGCCAAGCGAAGCGTGCAGCGGGATTTTTGGAAGTTCCCTGTCGACTTCTGCTTGATATTTTAGCTGCAAGAGTTCTGGGTCCCATGAGAGGCGCATCGTGCCGATGATGTCAGCCTTGCTTATCTGCTGGCTCACATCCTTTGGGCTGCCCTGGTGGTTCCAGAGCACCGGGACTGTCATTCCGTCAGCGCGGGCCAGCTCTTCAGGCAGGTAGAGGTTGCCATTCCGCGAAATGCGCGGTATGGCAAGGATGCCATGCAACTTTTTGCTTTCGCTTGCAGGCGTAACGAATTCTACTTTGATCTGGGGTTCCATGGACAGGTTTAAGGTAGGCGCAGAAAAGAGAACTAGTTCTATTGCCGAATCCAATATTCTGATGGTACGTTGCAATTAGGGGAATCTTGTTCCCTTCCTTTTCTCTGCTCTAGATGCCTGACCATTATCGAATCGCCTTTGTCCAACATTTTGCTTCGTTAATGAGAATTCCAAACCCTTTACAGTCGACTCTTGCACATCTGCATATACTCTTCAGCTTGGCAAAATTGTATCGCAGCACGGTGTCGGCTTTTGATGCAAAGCAAAGGCGACCTGCTTCGCATGCCCTAATTCAAAGCCGTATCGTAGAGCATAGTCAAGAACAAGTATCATAAGATGAATGTCAAAGTTTATGCGGTAGGCGGACATCAGACTCTTAATAGATAGTCAGTCTGCGTACCAGTTTAAATAAAATGTTCATCCGTTGTTTTCATGACAACAAAACGTATTGTTGTAATCACTCTCGCTGCGGCGTTGAGTCTTTTGACTGCCATTGGAGTTATTGTTTCTCCAGCGGTAGAGGCGACCATAGCACCCACACAGGACAACGCTACAGCTACCAACGGCGGCAACCAATCTTCGTTCTCTAATGCTACCCAAACTAATGCTACCCAGACCGGTAATCAGACCACGGGTGGCAATCAGACCACAGCTACCGCAGAAGAATTGACAAGCGCACTAGTGACCAGCCTTAAGGAAAACATAACATCGGGCGATGCACAGGTGGTTGTGATAACGAGGTCGAACCAGCCAGACGTGCCCGAGCAGCAGGAAATGCGGGACATTGACCCGCTTGGACTGATCAGCTTTGACGATACGGGAATGCAGATAATGCAGCCCGAAAACGCAACGACAAGACTTGGAGGTAGCGCCGATTCCACATCCACGCTATATGCTGGAGGCCAGATGACGTTCCTGTTTGAGAATATTGCACTTGAGCCGCCAGATGATGTCGACGTGATCATAATATCAAAGGACGGAGACGAGCTGCGCTTCCCGACAGTAATTGACAGTACGGGCGTTGATGCGGAATTTGTAATTCCCGCTGGATTGACAGACGGT
>JBDZWB010000123.1:0-5291 GCA_040255975.1 Nitrosopumilales archaeon | reverse complement strand
ACGTCGCCGGGCTCGCCGGCGAACTTGCCGCTCTTTTTCTTGCTCCAGTACGACAGGCCAAGTACTGCTCCAAAGACCCCCAGCGATCCAAAGACTGCTCCTGCCAACGTGGAGTTAAAGACTATGCCAAACCCTTCAGAAATTGCATAGTTGAATATCACACGCTCGCAGTTGCAGCCTGATACGCTACTAAGCGTGTTTCTCGGAGGATCTACTGTGTTGGTGTTGACCGGCCCGTCTGCAACGCTGAGCACCACCTGGTAGCTGCCTACCTGCGGAAAAGTGTAAAATACCTGAAAGTCGCCGATGTCCTGCTTTGTCCATGGGAAAGCCTCTATGCGCTCGCCTGAAGAAGCATAGACCTCAACCATTGTTTCAATATTGTACGTATCACGTCCTTCGCGGTCTTGGACACTGAACAACATCGCAGTCGGTTCGCCGGGAGCTGCATAGTCGGGCTCGAGCGTTCCATAGGCATAATACTGTCCTACTCCTCCGCCTCTGCTGTTATAATGGTTAAGGTGGTCAAAGTGGGCATACGCTGGTGCAGCCGAAATAACTAGTAATGAAACAATTAGCAATGAAACCGCCAGCAGGGCTGGGACGTTCATCGGAATAAATTTACACTGCCCGTATATTATTGTGCCTTGGTCAGCGCCTTCTTGCCTTCAACCCTGAACGCGTAGAGGACGGTCATGAGCACCATGGAAAATAGTATGATCCCGAGCCCGAGGTGCGTCGTGACAAGCAGTGCGTGGAGCCGCTCCACAATTACTATTGCGCCCAGCGTTATCTGGCCGATTACTGCTCCGGCTGCAATGATTGATGCAATCTTCATGCCTTTAGGGGCCGCCTTTGACTTTAGAGTAAATGCCATCGTGGCAACTACCAGCACGCCGGTCGTAGCTGCAACCGACCTGTGGATGTATTCTATGATAAAGTCGTCGTGGGGGAGCAGACCCTGCGGACAGAGCGGCCAGTCTGGGCACGTGAGGCCGACGCCCGTGGCGCTTACATATCCTCCGATAAATATCAGCGAAAACAAAACAGAAAGGGTGGAAAAAGAGAGGGTCCGGAGCAGCATTTGCTACTCTACTACGAGCATGCCCTTCATATATTCGTGCACGATGCAGAAGTAGTCATACTGCCCTGGATCCACTTCGGCCAGTGATATTGTGCCTGATGCTCCTCCGTTGATTATGCCTGTGTCAAATAACGTGCCCTTGTCGGGGTCGCTATTGCCCGTTCCAGATGTCACTGTGTGAGGAACGTTGTCTTCGTTAACAACGCTGATGTCTGCACCTGCGCTTGCAGTCAACTCTGCGGGCTCGAATGCCGTGTTGCCCTGCACTGCTGCGCCCGATGGAATGGTTATGGAGGGCCCTGCTGCGCCACCACCACCTTCTTCTGCTGCAGTGATTGTGATCGAGGCTGTCATGTACGGATGCACGATGCAATAGTAGTCTATGGTGTCGCCTTCAGCTGCGCCTGTCAGCTCTATTAGATCTGACTTTTCACCGCCGTTTACAATGCCCGTGTCAAACAGGTCTGCCGAAGCTGGATCGCTTGGTCCTGTTCCAGACGTTGCAGTATGCGGTACGGTGTCCTGGTTGTCCCATACAATCTTGTTGCCAAGCGGCACCTGCGCTTCGTCTGGGTCATAGTCTGGGTTTCCTTGCGTTGCGGCTCCAGCCAACATTACGATTGTGGTAGTGCCAGCAGTTGGCTCCTCTGTGGGTGGAGGGCGCTCGACGCGTATCTGGGTTACTGGGGGTGGGTTGGCAAACATTGCATCAAAGAACGGCACGATTATTGCCGCTCCAATTGCCAGGGTGACAATTACGATGATTAGTCCTTTGCCCATGCGCCTGCCAGACGTCAGGATTATTGGTTCTTTTTCGTGTCCGTGTTCGTCATGCGACATTTCTCATTTTCTCTCCTAGTGGTGGGGCTCGCGCCTGGTATAGTCGTAGTATTGCTCTCCGATCGCAAACGGGTCATCCATCTTGGCGGGCTTGCCAGAGACAGAGCTCTTGATCAGATTCCAGATGAATATCGCGGCTCCGGCTGCCGTTAGCCACGCGCCGACCGTCGATATCTGGTTCAGTATGATCAGAGGCTGCACTGGCACATAGTCAAAGACACGCCTTGGCTGGCCATAGAGTCCTAGCACGTGCTGTGTGAGGAATATCAGCGAGACTCCTACGAACATGAGCCAGAACTGGACCATGGCTGCCTTTTCGCTGTACATCCTGCCCGTGATGAACGGGAACAAGTAGTAGATGAATCCAATGAACCCGAACGTCACCAAGCCCATGACAAACAGGTGGAAGTGTCCGACTACCCAGTAGCTGTCGTGCGTAAGGAAGTCAAGCGGCATGGCCGAATTGACAATGCCTCCTGCTCCTGCATAGAAGAACAACACCAAGCCTCCAACTGCGAAACTCATGGGGGCAGCAAACTTGATCCTTCCGCCCCACATCGTCGCTATCCAGTTAAAGACGTGCATGGCCGACGCCGGCACGGCTGCCAGGGTGCCAACCATGAAAACCGTCTTTTCAGTAAAGCTCATTCCGGTTGCGTACATGTGGTGCGCCCATGATGCAAAGCCCACTATCGCCAGCAGCACAAAAGCCGTCACTCCTGACTGGTAGCTAAAGATAGGCTTTCTTGAGAACTTGGGTATCAGCTCGTACATCATACCTACCGCAGGTATGAGGAAGATGTATACTTCAGGATGGAACGTGAACCAGAACAGGTGTTGATACGCTATAGGATCCCCTCCCATAGCCGGATTGAAGAATCCGGATACGCCAAGCCTGTCCGTGTACAGCATGATTAGCGCCGCCGCAAACGTTGGTATTGCGACGATTATCATGAGCGACGTTACAAGCGTTGACCAGACAAAGAGCGAAGTCTTCATCAGAGGGAGATCTGGATGTTTCATCTTCAGGATGGTTACGATGAAGTTGATTGCTCCAAGTATCGAGGAAATGCCGAGTATCTTTAATCCGAAAATCCACATTTCTGCCGCCGGACCTGGTGCCCTGATGATTGAATATGGCGGGTAGGCGTTCCATGTGGTGTCTGCAAAACCTAGCCAAATGAGTGCCATGCCGACTGGAATCATCCAGAATGCCACAGCGTTCAGCTTTGGCCATGCCATGTCCTTGTACCTGACCATTATCGGGATCAGGTAGTTGCCAATGCCTGAAGCAAACGGGATGAGCCACAGGAACAGCATGTTTGTGCCGTGCACGGTGAATATTCTGTGGAATGTGTTAGAGTCCGGAATGATGTTTATCGCGTCGCCCGGTAGAAACAATTCTGTACGGATCGCGATTGCCAAAGCACCACCGATGATAAAGGCAGTCAGCGACAGGTAGACATACAGCAGGCCGACGTCAGTATGGTGGGTTGAAAAAAGGATCTCCCACATTGGACGGGGTTGTTTAACCTCTAGAACCAACTAGCATCGCTCCCTCTTATTGCCCGTACATGGATTATTATATCAATAAAAGCATTTTGTTTTTAGCACTGCTTGGAAAACTGATGATGAATGATGAGATTGAAAAAAGGAAAAATTTGCCAAAAAAATGGTTCTAGCTTGCAAGCGCTGTAGCGCCTTTGCTTGGCGCCACGTCCGCTGCCGCATTGGTGATTTCAGCACCCTCTGCACCCGGCTCTTCAACTACCAGTTTTGCCCTCATCTGGTAGTGTGAGAACCCGCAGTATTCCCTGCACTGGATGAGGTATTCACCTGACTGATCAGGAACCACCCATACAGTGTTGACTCTGCCTGGCACTGCGTCAATCATTATGGTGAAGTCGTGCATGTTAAACGCATGTATGACGTCAAGGGACGTCACTTCGAACCTATAGGGCTTGCCTCTCTCGAGGTGAAGCTCGCCAATCTCTCTAGTGCCATCCTCGTGTTCAAAAGTCCAGAACCACTGCTGGCCAGTGACCTTGATGACCTCTGCGTCTTCCGGAGCGTGTTCTAAAAGCCTTTCAATGTTCCATGCGTCGGCGCCGACATAGCAGAGAATGGCGATAACGACTCCAATGTAGACCCATTCAACAGTTGCGTGGCCCATCTAGTGATGCGCGCCTCCAGTCTTTGCTGGGGTGATGTCGCCCCTATTCTTTGGATGTGACTCGCGGAAGCGCCACACGACATAGAAAATTGTGCCCATTACCACTGCGCCTATCACGAATGCGACAACCATGAGCCTGTAGAACAGTGACCATATCTCTACTCTGTGCAGGATGTAGTTCTCTGTTGATTCTTGCGCAAACGCCGAATCAATGCCAAAAAGAACGACAGCGACAACAGGAATCAGGAGTAAAGTTATTGCGGAATTTGAAAGCATTCTATCCCGTCCCCTTTTTCAGTTATCACTCAGTTTCCCAATGTTATTTAATGTTTTGGCTTACTCGTCAGGGTACCTATGCATTGCCATCACATTCACTCCCGAAAGTGAATAGATCTTGCTCTCGTGTTTGAGCACCGTGAGCGACGCGTTCCGTATGTGCCACCTGTACAGTGCCTCTGCATTCAGTTCAAGCAGCGTCGAAAGCGCAGCCTTGATGGGATCAAGATGTGTGACCATCAGGACATTGCTGTCTTCATGCTTTTTCAATACATCGTCGAGGAGGCTCTTTACACGCTGCTTGACTGCTGAAAAAGGTTCGATACCAAAGCTGTCCAGCACAGGGTCGTGTTCTGCGTAGAACCTCAGGAAAAGGTCGCCATATTTTGTCGTCACCTCTTCATAATTCATGCCCACGAGCTTGCCAAGTTCTATTTCGTACAGTCGCTCGTCCACTTCATAGTCCATGCCAAGGGCGTCGCCAACGATCTGCGCAGTCTCCATAGTCCTTATCACGGGCGATGCGTAGATCTTGTCTATCGGGATGTTCTTTAGCTGCTTTGCCGCATCTGCTACCTGCTGCCTGCCCTGATTCGTAAGATGCGACTCTATGTGTCTCCCGACCAACGTCCTGCTCACGTTGTTGTCTGCTTGACCATGCCGCATGAATATGACGAGGGGCAATTGCTGAACCTTTGCACGTTGGATCACTTATAATTTTTTAGCTATCCATTATAGCCAATGTTGATACAGTAAACTCGACGCGGGAGCTATACTTAGCAAACGTCTTTCTTTTGATGAACGATACCGTCAAGACCCTGACCGTTTTTTCTGCCGTGCTGCTGCCACTCACTTTCATCTCCAGCATTTTTGGCATGAATGGGCTTGATTTGAACAACATTTGGAACATGCCCTTTA
>JBDZWB010000122.1:0-5370 GCA_040255975.1 Nitrosopumilales archaeon | reverse complement strand
CTTTGACGAAGCCAGAGCGCTAGCCATAGAAGCGTATCTTGACAACTATGAATTCATCGAAGCAGACATTGAAGAAGACGACCCAGAATTGATGGAAAAGATCGAAATCGACATCAGAGAAGAATTAGTGGCGCTTATCGATGCACAGGGTCCACTGCCACAATTGCAATCTCACATTGATGGTATAAAGGCTGATCTAGAGACTGCACGAACATTCGTTACAACCGCTCAAGCAGAGAGCAAGGGCGATTCGTGGTTCACAGTCAACTCATTGCTTGGAGAAGTTGAAAAGCTGACAGGCAAGAATGCGACTGCCACCGAGACTGCTCTGGAAAAACTGGAGGAGGCAAGGGCAAAGTATGATCAGGTCTTTGGTCACGAGGCTGAAGAGCATGATCCAACGACAGCGCAGATTATCGCATCAGCCTTTGCAAGCATCGAAACCGGAGTTGAATCCGGCACAGTCTTGGATGTAACGCTGAACAAGCAAATCGTTGACAAGCTCATCTACAAGATTGCCTTCATAAAGATCGAAGAAGAGCTCCTTGAAGAAGAGGTCGAAGAGGCGGCAGAATGGTTCACAGTCATGAGCAGGAAGTTCAACTATGCGCAGACACCAACTGCGGCATCGGATGCCATGGCAGAACTTGAAGCAGACCATTCCAAGATCGGCGAACTGTCACCGGTTATTCTGGATGATCTTCGCGCCACATTCCTCCTGAAGGTAAAGGAGGAGATTGTAGAAGCGCTTGAAGCTCAGGGTAAACAGCCTCCAGACAATGCCAATGCACAAAAATTCGTGATAGAAGGCACATCCTACTATCGCACCATCCAACCCGACGTCAGGGAAAAACTTGGTGCAGAGCAGGAAGCAACGCTTTTCCACGAGCTCGAAGAGCTCTTTGAGCATACAGTTGAAGGCGACTTGGATGCCATGAAGGCAGAAGCGGAGGAGATTAACGCGCTCCTCCTTACCTATGAAGGAAAAGAGACCACAGGCATCGGTGCAGCCATATCCAGAATGCTCGATCTGCTACAGCTCGTAACGATAGAATACTCTGCAGCAGTCAGCAATGGAGAGATCATTGACCAGGAAGAATATGACGAGACTATCCTGTTCCTCGCTCAAGCCACCGACACCTTCAACCAGAACAGAGCAGAACTTGCCGGAATAGCAGAACACGAAACTGAAGAGGTCGAAGCAGATCTAGCAAGCCTCAAGACAATGGTAGAAGGATTGGAAGACCCGTCAGAGGTTGCAGACACTGTCGCGCATGCACAACATGAGCTTGAAGAGATCTTGGGTGCTACAGGTGGAACCGTTCAGGAAAAGGACGGCTGGTACTATATAGACACTGTCAAGTCTCTGCTTGACGAAGCAGTGGCCGAATATGAGGCAGGAAACTATGAGGAAGCAAGGACTCTGGTAAGAAACGAAGCGTACCTGAACAACTATGAATTCATCGAGCCGGACATTGCAGAAGACAACCCAGACCTGATGGTCAAGATCGAGCTTGCAATACGCGAAGAACTGGTGAAGATGATAGACGACAGAAGGCCAGCAGCTGAAATCGAGGCGCACGTAGAGGAAATCAAAACAGACCTCGAAGTGGCAAGAGCAGTAGTCACGCCCGAGTTTCCGCTGACTGCAGGAATCGTCATAGCATCAGTGGCTGCAACGATCTTGGCAGGAACGTACTACAACAGAAGGAAGGCAGCGTTTTCCTTCTAACCTTTTTTCCTTTTTCTTTCTTTTTTAGCAGACTTTGGTATTTCCTTGGTTTTGATCATAGACAGATCATAATTCAGTTCCATGGCCTACTTTTACAACAAAGCCGCAGCTCATCTCTGGTCGGAATGTGCCTTTGACTATCAGGCATCCGCCCGAATAAAGATAGAACTTGCAATCTTTGCACTGAAAACCCTCTGCGCCTTCGTTTATGACATACCCTTCATCCCAGTTGAGTTTATCACCAGAATTTCTGGCGTGTTGCCATACAATGTCTCCGGGCAGCATCCCATCACCCTTTGGTGAAAAGAATTTTGAAATGCCTCGCTCATTGTCCACATTCCCCTCCACGACGTGGCACTTTCCCTCGTCGCCAAGGTTGAACTTGCACTTTACGCACGACATTCGGTCGGGCTGTCCGGCCTTAGAATAACCCGCATCCTCTTTTGAAAATTTTCTCTTTGTTCTTAGAACTTGAAGCATGGCTGTATCCGGCTTTGACATGTCATCTTCGTCTTGAGTGCCGGTGGATTTTGCAACAGCCGATTCTTTTGCTTCCGTAAACAAAAACTGGTGCTACATGGTATTTAACGCATGCTTATTCTTGCAGTTTCGTGAGGCTTGAGCCGGTCCCAGAACGCTCCAAACGTTGATCCGAGCAATACCCAGAACATTGTGATGGTTAGCGCACTTGCAATCCTAAAGCTATTTACAAGATCCATCGGCGCGCTTATCTGGTCGGGATTTGCGGGCATTGCAAAATAGGCTCCAGCCATTATCGCGGCATAGACTGCAGGGATTATCACCCTCTTTGCAGGCAGTGCGCCAATCCTGTTATAGAGCAGCGCAAGACCAAGCGCGCTGAACCCAGATATCGCAAGGAATGCCAGATACATGCCCTGCCTCTGGTATATCGTCTCAGGATCACCAACGGCAGGAGGGTTTGCAGGATATTTCAGTGCGGGCACTAGAAACAGCGCAAGCCACATTATGCCGGCGATAAAGATTGCCTTTTTCAGGTTGCTAGAGCCGGGCGCCGAGCCCCTGCCATAGGCAAAAACTATTCCAAACAGCGAGCCTATTGAAAGACCCAAGATAGTGCCGGCCGCAACTTCACCCCCCTTTTGCCAGAAACGGTAGGCTGCAAACTCGATCGGGTTTATCATTTCGCCGCTTTGTCTAGCGTTTTCCATCTCGAGCTCTATTGCACGCTCGATGTATGGCTCCACGACA
The DNA here is from genome assembly GCA_040255975.1 of Nitrosopumilales archaeon. Classification (GTDB taxonomy): domain Archaea; phylum Thermoproteota; class Nitrososphaeria; order Nitrososphaerales; family Nitrososphaeraceae; genus Nitrososphaera. The sequence goes on along the minus strand of JBDZWB010000122.1, from coordinate 2,408 downwards.
ACTTGGTTGATGGCACCAAGTATCGTCCCGGCGATGGCGCCGGAGATAAGGGTAATGGCGATAAAAGCGGCGGTTTTCATGGAAGATCAGAAAAATTTAGTGGCACGGGAATCCTGCTGCATGCCTCATATCGTGGTAGAACTCGTGAGCCCAGTTTGTCTCTGGCTCGCCTCCGCTGCCGTTTGCTGGCACTGTAAAGCCAAAGACTTCTCCTTGGTCAAATCCTACCATAAAGACTCCAAACGCAAGCACTCCAAGCAGAATGCCGACTGCCACTTTGGGCACGCCCGGAGATGTTCTTGTAATCTGATTGCTTTCAGACATTCCATCTCAGATGCAGGCGGGTGTTATATAAAGAATCGGATGGTTTATCCAACTTGCGCAGAATGAATAAATCATTGCAAGATGTTTTCTGCGGCAAATGCACATGTACATCAGGGCCCTTGAAAAGGTTGCCAGCAGGTACGCTCCAAGTAGGTCCCTTTCCTTTGACATCGTGCATGTGTTTGCTGCGCTCCAGCTAATAGAAAAGAGCGGCAAGACCAGCAGGAACGTATTGTGCGACGGGCTTGCGCTGGGTGAAGGAACCGTCAAGACGCTCGTGAAGCACCTAAAGATGAGCGGGATGGTGCATACGTCAAATGGCGGGACTAAAATGACTGCCAAGGGTCTGGGCATATGTAAAGGGCTCTTGGAGGCGATGCCGGCAGAGATGAGCCTGCCGAAATGTTCCATCGCCCTTGGAACGTTCAACTATGCAGTTCTTGTTAGAGAGTTTGGCTTTGCAGTTAGGTCAGGAATTGAACAGCGCGATGCAGCAATAAAGATTGGCGCTACTGGCGCCACGACCCTCATTTTCAAGGATGGCAAGTTTACCATGCCGGCGAGCAGTCAGGATTCTCTCAAGAAGGATCCTGCCGTGCGCAGAATGATGGTAGGAAATCTAAGGCCGGAAGAAGGCGACGTCATAATAATAGGGAGCGCCGAGAGCGAAAAAACGGCCGAGCTGGCAGCAAAGAACGCAGCGCTTTTGACTATATTTAGCCATGAGAAGCATCATTGACCTTGCGCTTCCATTCCACTAGAAGGGTGGCGCAGGATATTAAGCTCGGGTGGCAGATAGACTTGACAGTGGTCTTCCACTTGCCCGGGTTTTTCTGCACTCGTTAGCTTGTGACTGCGTCAGGATGCAGGTCCCGGCGGTGCACCTCCATTTCATCGACATTGTCGAATTTCTTGCCGCAGACGTCGCATTTTTTCTTGGCGCGCCTGCCGTAAAGGTAATCGGCAAGGCGCATCAAGTAGATGCCAAAGCCCCACATCAACTATCAATGCCCTTTATTTCATTAAAGGCTAACGATACTTTTTTTCAATCCTTATATCGGTCATATTGTAAACCCGGATCATTGGCATTTGCGAAAATACTGGTGTGTGTTGACGGTTCGGAATCGTCTGTAAGAGCCGCTGATCATGCGATCGAGATGGCAAAAAAGCATGGCGCCCAGCTGGTAGCGCTCAACGTGGTCGTGTCGCAGCTGGGCTTTGCATATTCCTCAGGCGCGTTCGGCCTCACGGCTACCCCTAATGCAGTAAATGAGATATTGGAGGCAGCAAAGAAGGAAGCAAAAAAGTGGTTTGACCAAATCGAGAGCAAAGCTGCCGCCCAGGGTGTAAAGGTGAACATAGAGATGGTCGCAAGCCCAACTTCGGTCGTGCCGTCAATAGTGGACTATGCAGAAAAGAACAAGGTTGACCTGATAGTGACTGGGACAAAGGGCAGATCAGGGTTTGCAAAGATGCTTCTTGGCAGCGTCGCATCTGGCGTGGTCACTTATGCCAACTGCCCCGTGATGGTAGTCAAGTAACTACTACTTTATCACGCGCCTTCCCTTTATCCGGTCGTGGGTGCTCGGTTCGGCATTGTCTGGCACGGGCACCGAAGGATGGCTCACCTTGCGTGTCGGCTTGGGCGTTTCGTCAAGCTCCAGATCCTTGGCCTGCTCAACACCCATAGGCTCCTCGATCTCTTTCTTGTGGCTCATGAAAATTCATGCCCTTTATGCACTAAAAACATAGCAGTCACATGGCATTATCAGCCAAACAGCCCGCCGTACAACCGTAAAAAGTGATAAGGTGTCACAGCTTGCATGCAAGATTCTGCCTATTCAGAATCGGAGCGAAATGCTCAGGAAAGGCTGCAAATGATAGACACGTTGAAGGCGCCGATAATCCAGATGGGGCGGGACTTGGGATATGAAGTGATAGAAAACTATGACTTGGGCGCGGGACCGGTGCACATCACGTGGGTCTTCAAGCCAGGATCGGAGTCCCTGCCCGACATGCGGCTTGGGTTCATTTGCCTTACAGAGTTTTCAAATGCGTCGGTGAATGAGGCAGTTGCAAGGGCC
>JBDZWB010000121.1:0-5370 GCA_040255975.1 Nitrosopumilales archaeon | reverse complement strand
CACTATTGCATTGGCTCGACGGTTTCAATATAGTCATATATAGAATATATAGAAATTGTTCTTAAGGACGTCATGTTCCACGCACCTTGTGACAACCACATTTGCTCCAGATTCCTACCAGGTTGTTCGCATCTCGCCGATTTCTGAACAGGTCAAGCGCCTTGAAGTGATCTCTTGCGACGTATGTGATGTAGGCAAGGCATCCTTTGACGTGTTTATCGACGGCATCATCAGCGATGTGACAGTGCTGAAAAGATGCTGCGACAACTGCGTCAAGTCATTCAACCAGTAACAGCTCTTATCATCAGCAGGAATACCGCCCCAAGCGCTGCGCTAGCAGGTATGGTTATTATCCATGCATACACTATGCGCCTGCCAAGGCCCCAACGCACTGCCGAGAGCCTCTTTGTCGAACCCGCGCCCATGATTGCGCCTGAAATTGCATGGGTGGTGCTTACAGGGATCCCCATCCATGCCATCGTAGTCAGGATGGCGCCTCCGCCCGTCTCTGCACAGAAGCCCTGGTAAGGCCTTAGATTGGTCAGCTTGAACGCCATGGTCTTGACAATCCTCCACCCGCCAAAGAAGGTGCCAAGAGCAATAGCGACCGCTGCCCCGATTATCACCCAAAGGGGAACCGCGAACGACTCGGATTGAAGCATGCCTCCCGCAATCAGCAGCGCGGTAATGACGCCCATGGTCTTTTGACCGTCGTTGGCCCCGTGGGTAAGGGAGAAAAATGCAGACGAAACTATCTGCAGCCTTCCAAACACCCTGTTCACCCTTCCCGGCATCGATTTGCCAAGGAAGAACATTAACGCAAGCGCAAAGGCGGCTGCTATTGCAAAGCCTACAGCCGGCGACACGACCATGAACACGAGCACCCTTTCAATGCCACCGATCACCACTGCCTCGAATCCCCCGACCATGATGGCAGAGCCGACAAGACCTCCAATGAGCGCGTGGCTGCTTGAAGAAGGGAGGCCGAACCACCACGTGATGAGGTTCCATACTATTGCTCCCGCCAAGCCTGCAAGGATGACATCGACAGTTGAAAATTCGGGCTGGATTATCCCCTTGCCCACGGTTGCCGCCACCGCCGTCCCAAACACAAAGGGGCCTATGAAATTTGCAGACGCGGCAAGGCTTACTGCATGGAGTGGCTTGAGGACCCTCGTTCCAACGACCGTAGCTATAGAGTTTGCGGCATCATGGAACCCGTTTATAAAGTCGAAAAACAGCGCAGCCGCTATTGCGCCGTAAACCACGAATATTATTTCTTCAGCCACATAGATCAACCATATTTTAGCGCAATGTCTTCAAAAACGTCAGCGACGTCAGCGCACCTGTCAAGCGCGCCTTCCAGGGTTTCGTAGATTTCTTTCAGCTTGATTATCTCGATGGGGTTGTTTGTTTCAAAAAGCTCTGCAATCGCGGTCCTGTAGATGGTATCGCCCTGGTGCTCGTACTTGCTGATGCTGCGACAGTGCTCCATCAGGTCAGCTGAATTCTTGAACCCGCGCAACTTGCCCATAAGCAGGTGGATCTCCTGCGACGCTGAAAGAAGGAGCTTGGCCAGCTCGAGCATGTAAGAAGTAGGTTCCTTAATCTTGAACAGGACAAACCGATCTGCGGTGCCGTCGGTATAGTCCAGAATCTCGTCCACGGCGCCGGTAAGCTTTGATATGTCTTCGCGGTCAAGCGGCGTAACAAAGGTCTTGTCCAGCATCATGTAGAGATCATGCGTAATCTTGTCGCCTTCGTGCTCAAGGTCCTTTATCTTTGCCTTGCGCTCGCTGATGTCGTCAAAGTTTGATACCAGTTCCACAAGCGCGCTGGTTCCCTTGAGAAGATTGGCGCTCTGCAGCTCCAACTTGTCGATTATTTCCTTGTCGTTGGCACGCAACCACGAAAGAAAACCAGCTCCCATTCCACCAGAGAGTCGAATCTAGGTGAATATATGATATGCTATCATATACTATATGATCTATATTGATTGCCTCAGATAGGGATAGTGACGCGCTCTATCAGGTCAGGGTGATTTTCCTTGTAATGCCTGATCAGCTCCTTGATTGAGCTGAAGGTCAGCGTGCAGCTGTCACAGACGTACTGGTCGCCGTCGCTCATGTTGCAAACCACCATATGGGATTGGGTGGGATCTCGTCATACCTTGTTGGTTGCTTTGCCTTTGCCGGCTTTGGTTCATTTTCCTGTCTGCAGTGTTTTTCAAATTCGTCAAGATCAGTAAATGACGCCTTGCACTTGCTGCACACTAGGTAACCTGCTTTCGAATCTGTAATGATGGATACAAGTGGTTGTTTGCTTACCGCAATTATCATGCCTTTGGGAAGAGTTATCGATATAATCCCACCGTCCTGCCAGCTCTTGAAATGTTTTTCAAATTCCTCGTAGACGGAAAGGGAGAAGCATGCAACGGGATCATTTTCAAAGTCGCACGATTTTTTCTTGCTGATGTATTCGCTATGTAGTTTTTGCAGCCAGCGATCAACGACCTCTGGATGCTCGGACAGGATCGACTGGACGATTTCAGGGGTATAAACAGCGATCTTGGTTTCAAGTACCATGTTTGGAACCAAGACGTAGCCCTTTAACCTCAGGCCGAGGGACTCGTCCTCAAGAACACTCGACATGTTATAATATTGTTTTACAAATTATTAAGGTTATCCCCAACAAACATCAATAATCTCTAAGCAATTATATCAATACAAACTTTATTACACAGAAATGAGAAATAAGATAAAATTCTTGCAGTTGGAATGACAAAAGGGGTTAGACCTCGTTGTTCGCCTTCAGATCATACCCTGCTTGGTAGGCTAGAGAGAAGCCAGTGTTTATCGACCAATATTCAATCTCGGAAACTACTCGAGCAGTCCTGTCTAAAGTAGAATCTTTTTGCAGAAACCTAATAACAGATTCGCTAATTGCTTTCGCGTTGACGCTTGAAGAGATCGACCCTGATATCCGGGGCATGCTTCTCCCGGGCGAGCAGGTCATCTTCATAGCCTCGCAATCAAAGGTCGCACCCGGAGGCTCGCTTTCTCCAAACAGCATCTACATCACGAACATGCGTGTCCTGTTCAAGGGTCCGCGCTGGCTCGGGCTTAAGGCAAACATCGTCGATGTCAGCTACAAAGACATATCGACAGTCATGTTGAAGCGGGGCATTTTCACGACCGAGCTATATTTCAAGCCTCACCTTACAAACTACAAGATCAAGCTTCCTGCCCTCGAAAAGCGGGCCGCCCAGAGGGTTAGCCAGCTCATACAGAGGGGTATAAGAAACGAGCTGCCTGGTCAGAGCCACCTGACGGTGCCTGAAATGCAGGTGGTGGAAGAAGTGACGGCACCACCGCCACCACCGCCACCCCCGCAGCTGGTTGAAGAAGAAAGCAAGCCTGCGGCCCTTCCTATCAACAACAACATTGCTTCCTGCCGCTATTGCAACTGGACAATGCAGCAGATTTCAAAGTTCTGCCCTGAATGCGGCAAGGGCACGCAAGTTGAAACAAACATCTTCAAAGTCTGCCCAAGCTGCGATGCGGTCACTTCAGACGACGCTGTCTTTTGCGGCATGTGCCACCAAAAGTTCCCTGACAACTTTTTGCAATAGAGGAAGGTTCCAGAACTTTTAAGAGAACACGCTGCAATCATAACCGCATTGGGCGCGCTAGTGGCGGCGATACTCATTGGCATTCTGGTGCTGGCCATACTGGGGCTCGGCTGGCAGACGTTCTTTTCCGGAATTGCAAAGGGTGCGCAACAGGTGGTTGACAACCCCATAGTTGACGGGGCCAAGGAATACCTAGGCGACTTTTCCAAGGATCCAACAAAACGCGGCAGGGATTGAGCACTAGAATTTTATGCTCGGCTACGCTTACTACCGTGGCGCATGAACTATCAGGAACTCTGCAAGGAGGTGTCAGGCCTGCATGGCAGCATCGAAGTTGCCATGGTGCTGTCACAGGACAAGCTTGCCGCGTCGCACCTGAAATCAGGCGGCCCCGTGCCAGACGAAGACGAGTTCCACTACATGATTTCCCAGATTGGGATGATAGTCCGGGCCACAAAGGTCAATGAGGACAAGTTTGGCGAGCTTGGCTTTATCACGATTCATTACAAGTACATCGACGGGCTGTTTTTCCCACTGAATGAACACGACACCCTGATAGTTGGCGTCGTGCAGCCCTACGAACACGACACCCTGACGGGCAAGATACTGACGCTTTTGGTCCGCAAAAAGTGAGATAAAGAAGTGGGCAGGGGGTGATTTGAACACCCGACCACCTCGATGTCAACGAGGTATCATAACCGAGCTAGACCACCTGCCCGCTTAGTGCAAATTTTTCCTGCCCAAATATATGTTGTAGATTCGCTACTCGCGTGGAACGACATTCTTGAGCTTTGTTCTACAAGCCTGATATACGTCTTGAAGCGAAATTATTCGTTGAAGCAAGATCATGATGTCAGGTATTCTGAGGAAATCTTGCGCTTGCTAAACGAGATCCTCGTGGCGCTAAAAGACAACAACAGGATGCTCAAGGAGCACAACTCTGTGGTCAACAGCATAGACGAACGCGTAAGGAGGATTGGCGTCAACACCTCAAACCTGCGCTAGTCACAGATAAAGTTAAGAGCCACCCGGAGAATTTTGTCCTAACATTTGGATAGCGAGTCATTTCAGGTTATTCATGGCGACGCCTACCAAATCGTAAAACAGCTGCCACATGGCAAGTTCCGCGCAATAATCACTTCGCCGCCATATTTTGGTCACAGGCACTACGGCAACAACGACCGCGAAATTGGCAGGGAGCAGACTGCCGACGAATACCTTGATTCGCTGACTCGTGTGTTTGTGGCATGCCGGCAGGTGCTTGCAGAAGACGGCAGCCTGTGGATAGTGATAGGCGATACAAGGCGACGGCGCGAAAAGCTTAGAATTCCACACCGGCTGACTGAAAGGCTTGTGCAGTCGGGCTATGTCTTTCGGGAGGACATTGTCTGGTACAAAAAGAACAACGTAAGCAGCAGCTCGCAGGACAACTTTTCACAGGCCTATGAATATGTCCTATTCTTTTCAAAGAACAGGCACTCGTACGCCAATCTTGATGCGGTAAGGGTGCAGGGCAACGAGGCTGCACAGGGGCGCAACAAGGTGCCCCCACCAAACATGATCCAGTATGCGCCGGAGAACCCTGACAAGGCCAAGATCGCTCGCATTGCTGAAGTCATACACAGCGCCTCTCCCTCCACACCTCTCTCAGAACTACCTACTACCTCCGAGATCGCCCGGGCGTACGGGTATGACCCTGAAAAATTCTGTCCAACATGCTACCGCAAGTTCAAGCGTCA
>JBDZWB010000120.1:0-5377 GCA_040255975.1 Nitrosopumilales archaeon | reverse complement strand
CCTGCAGACATTTCTCAACGTCCGGGAAATGCTTGCAAACTTTTTGCAGGAAGACATTGGCACAGGCGACATCACGAGCAACAACATAATCCCTTCTGGTCTTAATGCCAAGGCAAAGATAATCTGCAAGTCAAATTCTGCCATCGTCTGCGGACTGGAAGAAGCCGCCATGCTCTTTGACATTTGTGGCTGCAAGTGTAAATTTCTGGTGAAGGATGGTTCGAGAATCAACAAAGGCAAGGTTGTGATGGAAATATCGGGCAACGCCCGCGCAATTCTAAAGGCAGAGAGAGTAGCGCTAAACTTGATCATGAGAATGAGTGGGATAGCCACAGAAACCCGGCGAATGGTAGACCTTGCAAGGGGAGTGACTGTGCTTGCCACGCGCAAGACCGCGCCGGGCCTACGCCATTTTGACAAAAAGGCAGTAGTTGCAGGAGGTGGAGGCGCGCACAGGATGCGACTTGACGACATGGTGCTGATAAAGGACAACCACCTTGCACTGGTGGATGACGCAGCCAAATGCGTAAGGCTTGCCAAGCAAAACGTCGGCTCTTCCATCAAAGTCGAATGCGAGGCGAAAAGCGTGAAAGAAGCGCTGGCGGCCATTTCTGCAGGAGCAGACGTCGTTATGCTTGACAACTTTACCCCTCAGCAAGCTTTGAAAGCGATAAAGCAGATTGCAAAGTTGGGCCTGCGCAATAAAGTGAAAATAGAAATCTCCGGCGGCGTCAATGCGAAAAACATCCGGCAGTATGCGCGAGCCAAGCCAGATTTTATTTCGCTCGGATACCTTACCCACTCGCCAAAGGCGGTGGACTTTAGCCTAGAGATTACGAAATAGCCAGCATGCGATCTATTGCAAGCTTTGCCCTGTTCGCAATGTCCTTTGGTACCTTTACTTCGTAGACGTTGTGGGCAAGCGAGTTGTACACCTTTTCCAGCGTGATCTTTTTCATGTACTTGCAAACTGCGTCGCGCTTGATCGGGATGAACTCCTTGTCGGGATTGTCCTTCTGCATGCGGTAAAGTATGCCGGTTTCGGTGGCTACTACGAACTGTTTCGCATCAGAGGCCTTGGCGTGCTTCATCATGCCCTCCGTTGACAGGATGTGACCGCTCTTGGCAAGGTCGCCCTTTGACATATGGTACATCGTCGATGAGGTGCAGCTGCACTCTGGATGAACGAGAAAGTCTGCATTCCTGAAGGTAGCAAGCATTTTGTTAATGTCCTCCGCCTTTATTCCGGCGTGCACGTGGCACTCGCCCGGCCAGATGTACATATTCTTCCTCTTCGTCACTTCCGCGACATATGAGCCCAAGAACAGGTCCGGTAGGAACAGCACTTCCCTGTCCTTCGGTATGCTGTTTACAACCTTGACTGCGTTTGAAGACGTGCAGCAATAGTCGGACAACGCCTTGACATCTGCAGAAGTGTTGACATAGCTTACCACTACGGCATCCGGGTGCTCTGCCTTCCATGCCCGCAGCTCGTCGGCATTGATGGTTGACGCAAGTGAGCATCCTGCTTCTAGATCCGGTATCAGAACCTTCTTGTCAGGGCACAGGATGGAGGCGGTCTCGGCCATAAAGTGGACTCCGCAGAATACTATGATGTCAGCATCAGTCGTAGCTGCCGTCTTTGAGAGCATCAGCGAATCGCCTATAAAGTCGGCTACGTCCTGCACTTCCGGCAGCTGGTAGTTGTGCGCCAGAATCACTGCGTTCTTTTGCTTCTTCAGCGCAAGGACCTGACGCCTATAGTCAAGATCTAGCATCGTCATGGCTTTTGATAAACAGTGGATCATATAGATCCTCTACATTTAAAGTAGTACAATCTAGGACAACGCTGCCCGAGAAGTCAAAATTGCAGGCAATACTTGCCACAATTGCAAGCACGGGCGCGCGTGCATACAAATATAAATATTCAAGCGACAATTCCCAGACGGAGATTAATGCCAACACACGGATCACTTACAAAGGCCGGCAAGGTAAGGGGCCAGACACCGAAAATTCAGGGCAAGCCACGCTCAAGCCCAATCGCAAGAATGCGCAACAAGGACAACTTTGTCAAGCGCTTTGAGAAGAAGAGGCTGCCAGGGCAGAAAAAGCCTGAACGTCGCGGCGGCAGAAGGTAAAAATCCTTCCAACTTCTTATTTTATCTCTAGATGCCAGAGAGAAAAGTCGGCCTTTTGGGCTGCGGCACCATAGGTAGCCAACTCGCGTTGGCAGTGGACTCGCACAAGGTAGCCAATGCCTCACTTGTGGCGCTTTTTGACATCTCGGATAACAACTTGCAGAACCTGAAGGGCAGGCTGCATGCAAACTCTGAGACTTATTCGGATTTCGAGAGGTTTCTATCCTCTGAAGCGGATATTGTAGTAGAAGCTGCTTCACAGAGTGCAGTAAGATCGTTTGGCAAGGCGGTACTGGAAAGCGGAAAGGATCTGATGGTCATGAGCGTTGGTGCGCTTGCGGACAGGGGCTTTCTTGCGGAACTCTTGCAGGCCGCCACAAAAAAAGGCTGCAGGATTTACGTGCCGACTGGGGCAATAGCAGGCATTGATGCGATAAGGAGCGTCAGACATCTTCTTGAATCAGTGACGCTTACCACCACCAAAAGCCCAAAGGCGCTTGCAGGCGCGCCCTTTTTTGAAACAAGCAAGATCAAGCTCGGCGACATCACAGAACGCACGGTCGTTTATGAAGGCAATGCCGCAAATGCCGTTACTGCATTTCCGGCAAACGTCAATGTCGCGGCTGTACTGAGCCTTGCAGGCATAGGAGTCGACAAGACCAAGGTCAGGATTGTGGCAGACCCCAAAGCAACTACGAACCAGCATGAAATTTTCGCGGCAGGTAGTTTTGGCGAAATAAGAATAACAGTCAACAACATGCCAAGCCCGGAGAACCCAAAGACAAGTTTTCTTGCGGTGCTTTCGGCGATAGAATGCCTCCGGTCGATATGCGACGATGGCATGAGAATAGGCTCGTGAAATTGCTTCTTGATTTATATAGGGTTTAACCGTGTCGATGCTTACGTATGAGTTACGGAAGAAGAAACGACAATTTCGGTCCGAAACCAGTCGAAGCTGGTAAGGAATACGACGTACAAATCACGGAAATCAGCCGCAAAGGCGACGGTATTGCAAGGATACAAGGATTTGTTATCTTTGTAAAGGACGGCAAGGTAGGTCAGAACGCAAAGATCCGCGTCAGTCAGATCGGACCAAGGTTCGCTACTGCCGAGCTCGTCGACGGTTCAGCACCGGCAAGTACATCGGCAAGTACACCAACAAGTTAAGTTACTGCGTTCTGACAAACGTTCGCAGTACTTCTTTTTTATTCAACATTTACCTTTTCAACAGTCCGCTTTTTGACAATCCCGGCATCTTGCAATGCCTTTGCCAGCACTTCGAACATGCGTATAATGAATTCCATCAACCGCTGCATAAGCGATTCTTGGCGTTTTTGCCACTTGTACTGACGGTATCGCTTGGCAGCTATCTCTTCGTATGTCGTGACAGTGAATTGCAGATATCGCTATTAATGGTTTATCATCCCAAAGGATTTTTTAGCCGATCCTTCAACTTTATGCTAGCTAGATGCGCAACAACATCATTGCCATAATCGCAATTTCATTTATGACTGTAGGCGCATTGTGGGGCGTCGGCAACCTCTTGAATCCTCCCCCTGAGGAGACTATTCCAGTTGAAGATGTTCTCCTCATAGCCCAGAGGAGCAGCTTCAACGGTACCAACCCAGACATCCATGTAAAAGTCAACGAGCCGACAAAGCTCGTAGTGCGAAATGACGACGCTGTGACCCACGACCTGAGGGTGGACGAACCTGAGAATGGAGGCATAACACCAATCAACACGGCGCCACTTCGCGGTGGCCAGGACTTTCTTACCGCCATAGTCGCGGTAGAACCGGGCACGTACGAATACTATTGCTGGTACCATCCAGAGATGCGCGGCAAGATAATCGCGCAATAGTGTCACGGATCTATAGAAACTTGATGCAGATCGCTTATAGTTGGATTCGGTGTGCTTTCACTTGCGTGTCCTCCATGAATACAAAACTAGAGGTGGAAAAACTTGACAGGATCTATGTCTGTGCGTACTGCAAGTCTGTCTTCCTGTTCAAGTCTGACATTATGGATCACAAAGAGATGTCAGGCCATGATGATGTCAAGGCCATGCCATTCACATAGCGCCTGCGACCTTGACAATGGTCAAGACATCCTCGTCCTCAAGTCTGTGGTCCAATCCAACTTTTTGACCTGCAAATTTTGCGCTCTTGCCCCACACAAGTCCATAGCGGAAATTCTTCGCCATGTTGCGGTGGATCTTGTTGCACACGTCCTGTACTGTTGAGCCGCTCTTCATTATCATGGGTTCCTTGTAGTCGGTTTCACCACCTTTTGGTCTCAGGTATATCCGGATGAAATCAAGCCTCTGATACAACGCTTCCTTTAGTGCGTCTACGTTAATGTTTGCGTCTGCAGATATGGGGATGAAGTTATTTCCTATTTTCGCTTGCACTTCTTGGACAAAGCCCTTGTTTACCAGATCTATTTTGTTCAGCACGGCGAGAGATGGCGCATAAACGCGGTTGCCGTTAAGAACATCGATAAGTTGTTCGTCTGTAAGGTTGGGCTCTCTGATGATGATGCGTCCGTTGTGTATGCCATAGAGCCTGGCGATTTCCTTGACGAGGCGCTCAGAGACTTTGATCGGAACCTGCGCGTTGACAGACACGCCGCCTGTGGACGTTTTCTCGATCACAACGTCAGGTGGCCTTTGGTCTACTTTTATGCCGGCTTCTGAGAGCTCCCTTTTCAGGATGTCCAGATGGTGGGGCTGGAAAACATCCAGCACTATCAGGATAAGGTCTGCGTTCCTTGCTACCGAAAGAACGCGCTTTCCAAATCCTTTGCCGGTTGAGGCACCTTCGATGATTCCCGGAAGGTCCAACACCTGAATGCGCGCACCTCTGTACTCCATCATTCCCGGGATCGCCGTGAGCGTGGTGAAATGATAAGAGGCGATCTTTGATTTCGCGTTAGTGAGCTTGTTCAAGAGGGTCGACTTGCCGACGCTTGGCAGCCCTATGAACACTATCGTGGCGTCGCCTGCCTTCTTTACATCAAAACCAACATTTTCACCGCCAGTATGGACGGTCCGGCCGTGGATGTTTTCTTCCTGCTCCCGTTTGAGCTTGGCTATCTTGGCCTTTAGGAGCCCAATGTGGAACTCGGTTGCCTTGTTAATCTGGGTCCGATGTATCTGATCCTGTATCTCCTTTATCTTCTCAGGGATTCCCAAGGGCGACTATATCATTAGCATCAAGGCGATAAAAATATTGTTAGTT
>JBDZWB010000001.1:0-22456 GCA_040255975.1 Nitrosopumilales archaeon | reverse complement strand
TTCAAGGCAGTAATCTACAACTTTGTAGAAAACGGCAAGACGTACGTCAGGATGGAGTCATACATCGACGACGACGTGACTGATTCCCGTGGAAACCTGGTCATTGGCAACAACTGGAAGAGGGCATCAGTAGTTGAAGACAGGGGCGGATGGGGAACAAACGACAGCGACTTTAATTCTAATTGCGCGCCGCTGAACAAGGACAGCACTAGCAACAACAGGCAAAGAGATGAAATACTGAACATGCCCGGCGGCACATCAACCCAAAACATTGCGGCGTTCAGAAGCGACGATTTGACTTGGAACTGGAAGTACCTGAGCGTGAGGGAGATACAGCCTCCCACCTAATTTTTTATTTTTAGAATATTTTTTGCCAGTATCTAATCTATAGGCATCGTAGCACTACATGATGTATGTGGGATGGCTTTTTCTTGCAGTTTTGCAAAATCACTAACGCCTTTCATTTAGGTTGACTGGAAACCCCGCCGATCGTCTATTACGCTGTGGAGCCACACCATCAACCTCTATTTTGACCATTTTTTCATCCACTTTAGCCCGCCTGATGTGCAGAAAAATTCTAGCGCTAGCTTTCCTTCTTTTCGTTCCTAGATTCCTCTTCGGTGGGCTCGGAAAGCTTTAGTCGGCTCCCCACCTTGATCACAAACGGGCTTATCAGAGTTGTGACGATTGTGACCACACCAAGTATCGGAAGTATGGATGTGCTGATGGCGCCGACATCCTGTCCACCCTTTGCCACCACCAGCGACAGCTCACCTTTGGCTGCAGACATACCAAGCCCGGTCCGAAGAGCGGTTGTATTGTCATAGTTTGCTCTGACTAGGATGCCAGTCACTATGAGGAACTTGGACGAGAACGAGGTGAGTATCAATATCATAGCTGGCACGATGTATTCTGGCAGCAGTGCCACGTTCATGAGTGCGCCTATGGATATGAAGAACAGCGCAGCGAACATGTCCCTGAGGGGGATCGTAATTATTCTTGCCACCGCTGCGCTCTTGCTCTCTGCCACGAGCACCCCTGCAAGGAACGCGCCTGTAGCCACCGATAGGCCGAACCCCTTTGCTATGAAGGACAGCCCAAATGCCAAGCTTAGTATCACTATAAGGAGCAGGGCATAGTCGTTTGTCCTGCCGGCCCTGTCGATTATTCTCGGCATGAACTTGGAGCCAACAATAAGGATGCCGCCGACAAATGCGGCCACGATCCCGATCGAAATCATGAGCGATATTATAGAAAATTCACCGCTGCTCAGGTCGCCACCGGAGGTTGCTATCGACTGCAATGTCGCCAAAATGCTGATAGCAAGTATGTCTTCTACAATAGAAATGCCGAGTATGAGTGTCGACGACTTGTCGCGTATGAGGCCGACGTCCTCCAGCACTCTGACCGTTATGACGGTACTCGTAATCGAAAGAGCGAGTCCGAGAAACAGCGAGTCATAGAACGCAAACCCTAGGTTTTGGGCGATAAAGAATACTATCATCAGCGTACCTAGCGCCTCTGCAAGCGCCACCATCATAGATATCCTGCCGACTGAGCGCATCTTGGCAATGGGAAATTCGGTGCCGATCACAAAGAGCAGCATGATTATGCCTAGCTCTGCAAAGAGGTTGAGCGTCTCCTGACTCTGAATAAGGCTAAAGGGAGGTGTGTAGGGTCCGATTATCATGCCGGCAATTATGTAGCCTATTACCATAGGCTGCTTTAGCTTGTAAGTGATGGCAAGCATTATGGCTGCAACTATCATGATGACAGCGATGTCCTGCACGACAAAGTCTATTGGACCTTCAATAGGCCTGAAGAACTGCGGGAAAATCGATTCCCCGGCCTGTCTTAGTACTGCGGAATAGCTCACCGCCCTACTCTATGGAGAGCATGCATAAAAAGAAGAGCTTGTTTGAGCTGAGATGACAAAACTAATTATACGATGCCAAGCAATTCAACCTGTTGCGTTTTAAGATTAACAGGCGACGCCTCGTCTATCTTGCGTTTGGCATCGCTGCATTTCTCATCTCTTATTCTGCCGGTGCGGCTGTCCCGTTAAGTGACGAAGAAGCGCAGGACATCAGAGAGCAGTTTGCGGAACAGATAGAGGGAATA
This sequence comes from Nitrosopumilales archaeon, assembly GCA_040255975.1. Classification (GTDB taxonomy): domain Archaea; phylum Thermoproteota; class Nitrososphaeria; order Nitrososphaerales; family Nitrososphaeraceae; genus Nitrososphaera. Next base: position 20,335 of record JBDZWB010000001.1, on the reverse strand, counting down.
GACGAAGTTGGTATATTCGTCAACAACATCAGGATAGCACTTATCATGTTCATCCCCGGGCTTGGCGCCGGATTTGGAGGGTTCTCCGGCTTTGCCACAGGATCTGTTTTTGCAGCGCTTGCAAATTCCGAGCCCCTGCTGTCAGATGTTCCGCCACTCGTAATCCTAATCACGCCTTTTGGCATCATGGAAGTGTTCACTTATGGCCTTGCTATGTCAAGGAGCGGTATGCTGATCTACTATTTCGTGAAAAAGCGTCCTTGGCGCGAATACGCCGTCCCTACACTAATCGAGCTGGGTATCGCTGCAGCGGTGCTCTTTGCGGCTGCGGTGATAGAGTGGCAGATGATAGAGCAGCTAGGCGGGCTTGACGACATCAACGTCATAATAGAGCCGGCTTGATTACTCTTCAGTGCCTGCAGCCTGCGACCCTTTCAGACCATACTTTTCAATGAATTCGTTGGCTTTGGCCGCAACCTCGTTCCACTTCCACTTGCCGACTCCCATCCTACAGAGGTCGACCTTCCATTGGTCATTTCTTTTCATCCACCGGTAAAGCCTAAGGTCCTTGCCGAACTGGCTCTGAACCACTACAAGCGCCACAATCAGATTGCTGCTGCGATAAATGTCATAGCCGTCCAGAACGGTGTACGTCTGGGAAACGGGGTACTTGTTTTCGCTCATGCCATGAGATTCTCGGGCTGGATTTTAAAGGTTGCAACAAAAAGGGGAAAGTGTTACTGGCTCTCTCCACATGCAGGGCACACCTTTTGCGACTTGGGCATCTTTGCGCCACATTCGACGCAATACCTGACCTTGCCGGCGTCCTGCATGCCAACAGACTTTTCTTCTATTGGCATGGAAAATTTGAAGCTGATTTGATATTTAAACTTCCGGCTAGAATTCGAGGTATGTCTGCCTTTTAGTCTGGTCTATGACCATCGCTGAGAGGTCCGAGAACTCTTTTCCCTCAAGGTCAGCCACCTTGCCTCGGAATGTAGTCTCTTTTTCTGTGGTAAGGTGCTCAAACACCCAGACCCTGAGCTTGGCCGTGTCAATGCCATTCTGGCGCAGGAATTTAGCTATCTCTGACTGCATAAAGTGCTTTGATAGGTCGCGGGGCCACGGCCTTGGCAGCAGGATGACGCTCCTCCCTTGGCTTACTGCCTGCAGAAGGTCTGCCTTTTTCTGCTCAATGTCCCCTGTCACGTGAAATGTGACTATCAATGCCTTGTCAATTGGCACCCGTGATTTTGCGGCCGCAACTTGGATAGAACTTATTCCTGGGATCACCTCTACATTGTCATCGCCAAATATCTCTAGCAGTCTGTCGACAACTTCGGACTCGGAAAAATTGACATCGCCAGTGAAAGGCACGGTGCAGTACTCTCCGTCTTTCATCTTCTTGAAAACATCCTGATAAGCGTCCTCCTGTGTCTTCATTGTGACTTCAGATACCTGTTGCTTGCTCCTGTCTATGAGGTCTTCAATGGTAGACAGCGTGTATTTGTAGCCGACAATGTAGCGCGACTTTTTGATCGCCTGCTTGGCAGTGTCGGTCAGGTACGCCGAAGACCCGGGACCCACGCCGATTACGAACAGCTTTTTCGGCAATACGCGCAATTACAAAACTGCCCAATATTACTACTTCGCGACAACCATCGTATTTGTGCTGCGTATACCCTTTATCTTGCGCAACTCCCACGATACGACTTCGGCGACATCCTTGTCGGTTTCGTGCTCAACGACTGCCATCAGGTCATACTCGCCGTACAGGTCGTAGACAGCTTGGACGCCCTCAAGCGACTTTAACTCCTCGTGCACAAGCTTTTCCAACCCAGCATCCGTATTTATCAGGACGAATGCCTTTGTTTTGCTCATTAGTAGGTCCTTGCAGCTTTGCTCGTATCAAATTGAAATATAAATTTTATCAAATTATGAAGAAGTTTTTACTAGATTTATAACTGGACTCCAATCTACCTTCTGGAAGCCCATTGGATCCTTAGCAGGATACTTTATCCATCCTTTGACTATGGAGAAAATGCGGGTTTTGCTCTTGTCGCCAAGATTCACCTTTATCTTGAGCAATGTGCCCCAGTCCTTCTCTTCCGATGAAATGTCCAGAATCTGGCTGAACGGTATTTCCAGATTATCAGGACTTTTGTCAAGATCACGTTCCAGATGCTCCATCTTGTAGCCTTCTGCCGGCCGAAAGACGTTTTCGCCAGCTTCAAAGCGCTTTGCCTGTCTGAGTGAATGGGTTTCGTGCATCTTGTAGCTCATATCTGTCTTCGTGATAAAGGCGATGCGCCTGTCAGTTATCACTAGCATTCCCTCCTTGCCATGCTTGAAAAATCCCTCTTCTTCGCCCCATACCCAAAAGAAGTGCGCCTTGATCTGCTCGTCCCAGTCGACCACAATTTAGGGCGAGCGTGATCGCTATTAATAATTTATTGATGAAAAATTAAAAAAGAAAAAAGTGTTGTAGGAAGGGACTTAACCTTCTTCCCAGCCCTTCACGAACAAGCCGTGCTTCTTCAGCGGGATCGGCTGTCCTGGGGTGTAGTCCATCGGCCTCATCCAGAAGATTGCCTTTGTTGGGCAAACGCCGATGCATGCTCCGTCAGAGATGCATCTTTCAGGATAGAAGACGAACGCTTTGCCCCTCTTCCATCCTTCTACTGGCTTTACTCTGAGTACATCTGGACCGAGAGCGGTACAAATCTCTACACAGAGTGCACAGCCGATGCAGTGTTGTTCGCTAACATCAGGAAGTATTGCGACTGGCATCTAATTCACTTACCCAACGATCCATGTTGAAACTATTTAAACCCTATGCCGATTTTATAACAGTGATATAATAGAGACTGACAAAGAACAGGCCGATTAGCCCTGCACATAGGGATACTAGCGGTGGTGAGCCGCCAATTGGTCGTGGCTTTTCTGTACAACGCCAAAAGTGCCTGTTCCCTTCAGCCAGGCTATCTGGGCAGATAAGACTGGAGAAAAGTCGACAGTTGCACGATATTAAGCCTTCTCAACTATTGTACGTATTTTTCTGGTCGGAACCAGATCCGTCTATATAGCTACTGCGCCTACTTTTGTGCGCATGCAGACGCTTCATGTCGCATTTGACGACACTGACTCGCGCGCCGGCAGATGCACCACACATCTTGCGTTCAAGATGGTCGAGCACCTGCAAAAAAGGGAGGGGGCAAAGCTTGTTGACTATCCACTCCTGATCAGGCTCAATCCCAACATTCCTTGGAAGACAAGGGGCAACGGAGCAGTCTGTTTGCGGCTGCAGGTGCCGGATGCAGGCAGAGTCATCGACTATGTCAGGCAGGCCGTGGAAGAGGGCTCTGCCATCGGCAGCGGGGCAAATCCTGGAATCACGTTCCTGCAGACTGAACAAATTCCAGTCGAATTGCAAAGGTTCAGCGCTCTGACGATGTGTGACGTTCTGAGCAGACAAATGGCCGAAAAGGCGGCCAAGGCAGCCGGCGTCCAGTATTTCACCTTTGGCAACGGGCAAGGGCTTGTCGGATCGCTTGGTGCGATTGGCTGCCTTCTGCATGGAGACCATACCTTTGAGCTGATTGCATACCGCAAGTTGGAAAGCTGCGGCTCGCTGCGCATAGTAGACAAAGAGCGAGTAAAGAAGTTCAGCGCAGACACTTTTCCATATACATTCAACAACTATGACAGAAATCATGACAGGGTGCTTGTTGCACCCCATGGACCTGACCCAGTGTTTTTAGGCGTGAGGGGAGAGAGCCCCGAGATAGTGACTTCGGCATTGACGGCGCTACAGCCAGAAGAAGAGCTGGATGGCTGGACCGTTTTCCGCTCAAATCAGGGAACCAATATGCATCTGCAGAACGAGATCAGAATTGCAGAGGTCAAGGCATACACTGCCGGCTTTGTTAGGTGTAAGGTTGCAAGCAAACCGCATGTGATAGAAGGAGGACACGTGATTTTCACTGTAGAGCAAGCAGGTGCCAAAATGCCGGCGGCAATATACGAACCGACTGGGCTGGGCGGCGTAGCAGCGGGACTAGAAACCGGCGATGTTATCGAGATCGGAGTAGGCGTTAGGAAGGGTACAACCAAGCACCCCAAGATCCTAAACGTGGAATATCTTTTGGTAAAAGAACTTGTGCCAGTGTTTGATTTGATGAACCCTCTATGCAATATGTGTGGCAAGCGCATGAAGTCAGAAGGCAAGCACAAGGGTTACCAATGCGACAAATGCAAGCACAGGGAACCCAGCGCGAAAAAGATCCTGATTCCGAAAAACCGCAGCATCAAGGCGGGGCTCTATGTGCCCACGCCCAAGGCTCACCGGCATTTAACAAAGCCGCTACACAGATATGGCATCGAAAAAGCAGAATTCCAGCTTGTCTAGAACCAAGACTTGTGGATATTAGCCTTGATCTTGCCTTTCAGCTCGTCCGTGATGTCTTCTGGCTTCATGTTGTGATCCTTTGTCGCATGAGCCGCACACTGGGCAAGTATTTCGTCTTCCGTCTTTCCCTTCGCAGACCAGCCGCAGTCAAACCCGACATCTCGGCACTTGAATTTTAACATGATCTGATTGCCATTCGCATGCCTATAAACATATGTCAGAACTTTGGAATGAAAAAGTAGCGAGGGGTTGATTTGAACTTACGGCCACCTGCAATTTTGCAAAAGTGGAAACCGCTCTGCGGGTTATGAGCCCGCCGGGATAACCTGGCTTCCCCACCTCGCTGTCAGCATCTTGACGCAGGGGGGATATAACTCTGTCCATTGTACGAGTAAATGTTCTCATGCTTCATAGCTAGCTTTTTATTCCCTGCTACCCTCTCGAGAATTGCAGGCTATGGCATTAGCCTTGGCGTAAGCCAGAACCGCCCTTTTCTAAAGGTGCTGATAATGCCTACCAATAAAATACATGGTGGGCAAAATTGAAAGAAATCGAGTTTGTGTTTCTTGCTGCAGGGGCTGTGACCGGCGCTTTTTGTCAGGTACAGCTAGCAGAGTCTCCGTTGATCCTTGGCACGCTGCCGATCAATATCCTGATCATCATTGTTATAGGCAGCTTTATCTTGGGTATATTTTCTGTCCTTGACGCATTGTGGAAACTTGACTCGCGCTATTCGCTTTTTGCAGCCGTCGGCTTTTGTGGCTCGCTCACTACATGTCATCGTTTGTACTTGAAACAAGTGCCTTTATCGACAACCGTCAGTTCGGCAATGTTGCAATCAACATACTTGCAAACATCTGCCTTTCAATAGGCGCGATATTTGGTGGTAAGGCCCTTGCAGAAGCGCTCGTAAAAGGCTAGATTTATTTCTGTCTGCGCACTTATGCGCACATATGAACGCCAAGTCGCTCAAGGACATCGACTTTGAAAAGCGCAAGGGGCTCTTGCCAGTAATCGTGCAGGACAGAAAGACCAAGGACATCCTGATGCTGGCATATGCCAACAAGGAAGCGCTGACAAATACGGTCGAGTCTGGCAATGCCTGGTTTTGGAGCACGTCGCGTAACAAGCTCTGGATGAAGGGCGAAGAGTCTGGCAACGTCCAGCCAGTGCATGAAATACTGGTCGATTGCGACTCTGATGCCATATTGTACATGGTCGACTCGGACAAGCCAGCGTGCCACACTGGCAACAGATCATGCTTCCATAATGTACTAAAATAATCCCCAGAATGAAGATGACCTGTAGAGTTATAGGATATTTCTGTAAGATTTGCAAGAAATCCATAGTTAAGTGATACAACACGTATGCCTGAAAAAGTTTAGCAATACTAAAATGTCGCTTAGCGATGTTTTAATCACATACTCTTTTGATGGAGACTAGAAAACCATGGGCAGTATCAGGTCATTAAAGTGTAGGGAATGCGGCAAAGAATACGATCCGCAGTTCAGATATGTTTGCGAAGATTGTTTTGGTCCTCTGGATGTCATGTACAAAGAGCAGTCGATAAACAGACAAACTTTTGAATCAAGGGAAAAGACCTACTGGCGTTATTTCGAGCTCTTGCCGATTGCTGACAAGAACAATGTAGTCAGTCTTAATGCAGGGCTCACTCCACTACAAAATGCAGACAAGCTGGGCGAAAAGCTCGGGCTTAAAAACCTGTTCATCAAGAACGATTCTGTCAACCCAACGTTTTCATTCAAAGACAGGCCGGCAGGCGTCGCCGTGTCAAGAGCCAAGGAAACAAGGCTCAAGGCAGTAGGCTGCGCGTCAACAGGCAACCTAGCCGCCGCGACTGCAGCTCACGCTGCCAAGGCAGGATTGCCATGCTACATCTTTGCGCCTTCCGACATCGAGCATGTCAAGATCGCGCAGGCGCTCTCCTATGGTGCAGAGTTTGTCGCAGTAGATGGCACCTATGATGATGCAAACAGAATTGCTTCTATAATTGGCGATAAGAAGGGCATCGGTGTGGTCAACATCAACATGAGACCATACTATGTCGAAGGGTCAAAGACCTTGGCCTATGAGGTGGCGGAGCAGCTTGGATGGGATGTTCCAGACAATCTGATAATTCCAGTCGGCAGCGGTGCGATGCTGAATGCGATATGTAAGGGATTTGAGGAGCTGCATGCGCTAGGTCTTATAGACAGCCCCAAGAGCATGAAGGTGGTAGCGGCCCAGCCACACGGGTGCGCGCCGGTAGTCGACGCGTGGAAGCGCAACAGCGATGAAGTCATACCAGTCGAAAGGCCGGAGACGATTGCAAAGAGTCTGGCAATCGGGGATCCGGGCGATGGCATCTATGTAATAAAGAGGCTAAAGCAGTACAACGGTTTGGCAGAAGAAGTTAACGATCGGGAAATCGCCGATGGCATCATGCTCCTTGCCCAGACCGAAGGCATTTTTACCGAGCCAGCAGGTGGCGTGTCAGTCGCAGTACTCCGAAAGCTGGTCGAAGAGGGCAAGATCAAGTCCGACGAGCGCACCGTGTGTTATGTCACAGGCAACGGCCTAAAAGCCACAGAAGCGATTATAGGACTGTTGCCGAAACTAAACGTTGTCAAGCCGGACGCGGCTGAGATTTCGGCAATGATAAGGTGAGATAGAAAATTGGCCAAAGTCGAATTTGTAGTTCCGTCAGTTTTGAACAAGGGGCAGGGCGAGAAAAAGGTCCCGCTAGAAGCATCTGACCTGCAGGATGCATTTGCTAAAATCTCTGAGCAGATGGGCGACGATTTCAAGCGTAGGGTGTTTGACCATAATGGCAAGCCGAGATCGCTCATCAATATCTATATCAACGGTAAGAACATGCGCTTTAGCGGCGGCATGACAACCCAGCTCAAGGATGGCGACTCCGTCTACATCCTGCCGGCAGTAGCGGGAGGGGCCGAGCTGACAGGGGAGGAGCTTCAGCGCTACTCTAGACAGGTAATGCTTGAAGAGATCGGCTTTGAGGGTATGGAAAGGATCAGGAGTGCCAAGGTCTGCGTCGTCGGCGCAGGCGGAATCGGCAACCCGGTCATTACACAAATGGTTGCAATGGGTATTGGCAAACTACGCATAGTCGACAGGGACGTGATTGAAGTAACTAATCTGCACAGGCAGCACCTTTACACCGATGACGACATTGGTCGAGTAAAGGTAGAAGCTGCTGCAGAAAGGTTGCGCAAGCTCAACCCGACCGTAGAGATAGAGCCGGTGCCAACTTCAGTTACGAAATACACTGCAGAAGGCATTGTAAAAGGCTTTGATGTCGTCATTGATGCGCTGGATAGCGTGGATGCTCGCTATGCCCTCAATGACGCGTGCATCAAGCATAACATCCCATTGATTTACGCAGGCGCAATTGGCGTGACAGGGTCGGTCTGCACGATCCTCCCAAACAAGTCAGCGTGCCTGCGCTGCATGTTCCCTGAGCTGAACGAGGAGGAGATGCCGGCCTGTAGCACCGAAGGAGTGCATCCGTCTATACTGTACCTCGTGGCAGGGATACAGGTGTCAGAGGCAGTCAAGATAATCATTGGAAAAGAGCCGACGCTCGTAAACAAGCTCCTCTATATTGACCTGAATGAGCTGTCATTTGACAGGGTCCAGATGTTCAGGCAGGAAGAATGTCCGTCGTGTGGAATCGCCCGCAAAGATATTGGAGTGGTCGCAAAGGAACTGATAATCGAAGAGCTGTGCGGCAGGGACAGGGGAAAGCGCACCTGGACGGTTACGCCGGTCCAGCCAGTCCCAGTGAACCTTGGCAGCATAAGCAAGACTGCTGAGTCACTTGGATACCAAGTAAAAACGAGGGGCAATCTGGGTATTACGGCAGTCAATTCGGGCAGGATGTCTGTCAGCTTCCTTTCGAGCGGGGCAGCCACGATCGTGGGCGCCAAGGACGAAGAAGACGCAGTCAAAGTCTACAGGACTTTTGTGGCCGGTGCTTAGCCTTTAAGCTGCCGCAGCTTCATGTTGCGTGGGAAGACGAGAGCATTCATCCTCTTGTACAGATCTAGGAACTCTGCACCTTTTTCCGTAATGTCATAGAGTTTTTTCTTTCTGTCGTAGGACATCAGTCCCGCTTGTAGCAATAACTCAAAATACTCTTTCACCATTGCATATGAGAGGAAAGAGCCGTACATTATCGCCGTCTGGTTAGAGCCTCCCTTCGCCTTTTCAAGAATGTCAGCGACCACATCCCTCCATGCCCTGTTTATCATTTCTTGTTTGCATACAAGGATGAAGTTGAAAAGTATTGCTACATACAAGGATGAAGTTGAAAAGTATTGCTATATTAGATAAAGTCGGTAAGGCTCGACTGCATCTTTTTTTCTTCCTTGAAAATCAGTCTGAGCTCCATCGCTATGGACTCTACCCTGCTGCGCAAATAGTCATTTATCCTGTACTGCTGACACATGTCAGTCGCAATACCGAGATATTTTTCGACTGCGCCTCTTGTCACGGTCTGTATCAGCTCGCTCTGGCACTCTGTGCACTTGCCCATAAGGGGCATTCTCCGGAACTTTGCTCCGCATGTCGTGCACCGAAATGATTGTGAAGAGTACGACCGCATGTTACCCATAATGTCCGGCAGGATGTGCGTCGTCAGGACCATCGCCGCCACCTCGTCCGCGTCCACAGCGTTGATCAGCTTTGCAGTATCAAACTGCATTTTCAGCTTTTCTTCCATGGTGTTGAGGGTGGAATAGGCGCTCCTCTGTTCCTTTGTCACCAGAGAGTCGGTAAAGTGTGTAAAACCATAGCCAAAGAACTGGCGTTCGTCGCCTATCCTATTCTTGATCGTTTCAATCATGCTTGCCGCATCGGCTGCCTTGGCTTGCTTCCAAGTAGCTTCGAAGAATTCGACCGGATATGTGCTTGCAATGTCGACGTTGTGCGCTTGGCGCTGCACTTCATGCGGCAGGACCACCGGCTGTATCAGCAGCGGCGCGTCCATGAGTCCGCCTATCTTGTCAGGCAAAAAGTCAAACGAGAAATTCAGGAATGCGTCCATCAGCATCATGACCGAATCAGCATCGCCGTCGCAGTCTCTGCGCTTGGCCGAGTGCCACACTGGCGAGGCAAGGCATACCTGTGAATCCGTAAAGCCGATTATCCTGCCCATGATGCCCACTGACGTGTGGGGTGCCAGACCTACGACTAGATGTCCTACAAGATCGTCGATTGAAGACACATTGTAGAACGGCTCGATATCATACAGCTTTTCCAGCTCTTCGTCAATGAATTTTGCGGTATTGAGAAGGTGCTTTGCAGAGTCTCGTGGGATTATCACGTCCTGCATAAGCAGTTCTACTATTTGGTCCGGGGACGTTATCTCTCTACCGAGGTAATCGCGTGAATATCCGAGTTCCTTCAGCTTCTCGACACTGATCTCTATCCACGCCGGCTTGAAGTGGGTCAAGGGCTCATTGGTAGCGTCGAATCTGACCGTTCCGTCCTTGAAGGCATACAGGTTGTGCTTTTGCCGCAGTATCCCCTTTTCAAGAGGCTCTGCAGACCTGTGTCGGCTCATGAGCGACTTGACTCCCTTGAACGGCTCCTCCGGCGTCACACCGAGTTTTTTCTTAGCATTGTCCAGAGCGTCCTTGAGCGGATAGTTGACGGATGAGTATGTCTTCCCTTCCTTGCCGCAGCGTTCGCATTTTTCTCCGTCTTCGACTTCTCCCTTGCACACGATGCAGAGGTTCCGGATCATTGTCGACGCGCCGCAGGTGCGGCAGTGTGTTCCGACTGACGGCAGCTTGCAATTGTCGCAGTAGCGGTTCGCTATTTCAGTATAGAACGAGTTCTCCTTGGACGCCTTCAGGATGTCGCGGGTGGCGCCCCCTTTAGCGCCGATGGGAAACAGAGCGTGCACTGGCGGCTTCATCTTGCGCTCTGCGGCCTTTTCTGGCCTACCGACTCTTACCGCAATGGTAGAAGCGAACTTGGGCATCACCTGGACGCCTGAAGATTTTGTCACAAATTCAATTGTGTCTTTTGCTTCAACAATTGGCCCGGAGAGCAGCTGCCTCAATGAGAAGGCCTGAGTCTTGTCGTCAAGCGAGATCCTGCCATTTTCCATCGAATGCGTGACGCCGAGTCGTTCCAAGATGTCTTTTAGCTTTGCGTCAGCTGACAGGCTGTCGTCAACAAACCTATCTTTCAGGTAAAGCAGATCGTCAAGGCCGATTGTGTCCCAGTAAAACGAATACTTTGGATGCAGCGGCATCCCAAGCTTGCTTATTTCAAACGCTTCCTCCAATGTTGGGATGATCAATTGGTTTTCGGCCAGCTGGATAAGCCGCTCCTTATTGTTGGAATCGACAGATAGGAATGGCAGCTTTGACTTTAGCTGCTGAGCCCACACTTCTTCGACGTAGCTTGCAGGTGGAAGCTGCGCGTTGTTTTCAAGAAAGTCGCCATAGCTTATCAACATGTCGCCGATGTACAGGATCTTGGCTACCCGCGTGCGGATCTTTTCCGCCTGCTCGACCGTATGGACAGGCATGACCCGCCCGTCGTCCAGCCGGACTATGGGTGCTTCAAGAGTGTCTACAAGCGCAATGGTCGAAGCCTTGCCGGGCATGTCCATCTTGATCTGCGTGCCGGCGACGATGGCATAGTTGAGCAGGGCAGGCACCGCCGGGTGGATTCCAACTGTCGCAAAGCCGGTGTTGTAGCAGCGGCCATAGCGCAGGCGGAACCCGCCTATCTTTTTGGCCATTGAAAGCACAGGCCTGCCAGTGATGACCTCCGACATTCTGTGGTGGGCAGCGTCGTCGTCGCCTGTCTGGATGGCTCCCTTTAGGTCCTTAAGCCATTCCCAGCCGTCCAGCTTGAGCGTCTCAACGAGCTTTAACAGCTTTCGACTTCTGCCGATAAGTCCATCGTTCATGACACGCAGGGTACCCCCGCGCACTCTGTCAGTGGCTATCCTCCGCATCCCTTTGTGCCCCACGACTTCGACAGGATCGGTGTCAACACCGTCCAGCTCGACAGGAACATTTGAAATGCACTTTACCACGTCTTCATCAAGAACCTTGAACTGGAAGCCCATGACTTCCCGCTCGTAGATGCGCAGCTCTTCGACAAACCTGCCGGTTTCGTCGTCAAACGAATTTGCAATATATTTGCCAAGGCCTGCGACCCTCCTTGCATGGTCCGCAATCAGCATGGTGAGCGCTGCTTCTGTTCCGCCGGCCGATCTGATCGGTCCGGCAAATGATACCGACAGGTACTGCGACCCGTCAGCGTTGCTCTTGATCGTGACATCCGAGATTCCCTGCAAGGGCGCAACGGTGACGCCTTCTGTGACCACCGCTAATGATACGCGGACTGCGTTTTCAAGCCGTGTCTCCAAGTCTCCCGAACCGTATTCGCCTGCAGCGATTTCTTCGGCTATCTTCAATGCGGCCTTTTCCTTTGTCGTTGTCGCAAGAAGGGCGCGCAAACGATCCGCAATATCGATTTCGTGCATCTTGGCGACTCTGTCCGCAAGATCATAAGCGATCTTGGGCTCTACAATGTCGGCCACATCGATCCCGCGCCGCCTTGCCTTGAGCGCATGTTGGTAGTTCTGGTAGACGTTCTTCAATATGTCCTGCTGATAGCGCCTGTAATATGCCGGCATTCTCACGTCCTTGAGACGAGCCTCGGCCTCTTCCAGCATCATGGCTATCGCGACCTGATGGCCTTTACAATCGATGAAAACTTGTCCTGCCAGTTGCCGTCCTTTTCTATCATTGTGCCGATGACAATGATGTCGGCTCCTGCCTTTGCTATCTGCCCGGCGATTTCTGGCGATCTTATGCCGCCTCCGACAATCAGCGTGCCTTCATAATTCTTCCTGACGGCCGCCACCATTTCCGGAGGAACGTTCTGTGAAGCCCCAGAGCCAGCTTCAAGGTAGACGAAGCGCATGCCCATGTATTGGGCTGCAAGCGAATACATAACTGCCAGGTTGGGTTTGTGGAAAGGTATGCCCCTCGCCCGGCCAACGAACCAAGCAGCTGTGCCTTCGCCTACGATGACATATGCTGTTGGAAGCGGCTCAATACCGTACTTTTTGACTACGATTGCGCCTAACGCCTGCGCTTCGGTTATGAAATAAGGGTTCTCTGAATTGAGCAGCGAGCTGAACAATATCGCGTCGGCTTTTGGTGACACGCCTGTGACGTTGCCAGGGAACAATATCACGGGTATATTGACCTTGGATTTTATTTCCGCGACGACATTTGCTAGCTCTAGCTGGTCGATGGCAGACGAACCGCCTACAAGGATTCCAGAGGCTCCTTTCTCCTCTACCGTTTTTGCAATAGTCGCTGCGTCGGTAGAATTTTCGGAGTCTATGAGTGGAAGACAGACGGTGCCGTGTTTTTTAATCTCGTCTCGTAAATGCTGCTCGACCTTTCCTAGTGCCACTTCCCTTGTTGAAGCAGTGGTCATTTTAAAGTTTGATGCTACCAATATTTTTATCCTACAGTGCACTATACAGATTTGTATAGTACCTATGGCCGATCCAAAATCTAATTCTAATGATCTATATGCATATATTGTTGCAAATTCTCTATTTACTCCCCGTCAGCTTGATATAATTTCTAAAAAACTACAGGGGGGCGGCCGAGCACAAAACATCAGTTCAGGTGCCTACTACAGACAGGTCAGGCAGTGCCGGGACAAAGTAAACGCTGTTCTATACAGCATGATACTTCTGCAATCGACGGGTATTGTGCAGCCGGAAGCTCTGAGCGCTATCGGCAGGCTAGCAGAGCAGGTAGGCGTGATATTCGCTTCTGAAGGTAGTGATGTTGCCAGTAAATTGAACGTGAACGATGTGATATCTGTGATTGACACGTTAGTAAAAAGAATGTCTAGATTGTAAAATAATGTTGTTCTGTAGCAATAAATCACGGTGCTGTAACGTTATGCCGTGACATGATCGTCGATCTAACCTACTTTATCACGTTATTGACGGGCGACCTTGTGATATCTGGTGCACTTGCGTTCCTAGCAGGCATGGCTAGTGTGATGGTATACGCAAGGACCAAGAGCACGCTTGCTGGTCGCCGCTATAGGGCCGACGAGGCGGTAGTTGAAGCGGTTGTCCTCGAATACACGAGACGGCTGCGTGACTATGACAAGGTGATTGCAGATCTTAGGGCAAAGGTCGACATCATAGAGGTGAGGTCGCATCCACCTCAGGCAATGCCGTCACAGTTCCAGCAGATGTCACACCAGCCGCAACCTCACGTAGCGCCTATGAGTGAGCCTGTAGCAGTCACGCAGCATGCACACGCAGCAGTCGAAAAGGAAGGGAACAACGGCACGACCGACTATATACTAAAGCTGCTTGCTGAAAACCCACGCACCTCAAGAGAAGTGCAGCAGGCTGTCGGCAGGACCCGCGAGCACACGGCCCGCCTAATGAAAAAGCTTCACGATTCGGGTCTCGTCAGTAGGGACATCAATGCTAAGCCTTTCAGATACAATATCACGGACGCAGGTCGAGAGAGGCTGAAGGAGAGGGTTGCGCCTGCTGCTGTCTAGCGATCTTGTAGACCCACTCTTTGCCTTGGCGAGTTCTTGCTAATCTTCCGCGGTCAGAGTATCGTGAGAGGTATGTCGAGATTATGCTCAGTTTGATAGGCTCGTTGAACTGATCCTCATATAATTCGAGAATGTCGGTTGAGGTAAAGCTTCCATAGGGGAACTTGCCCTCAACGAGGCTCCAGATTTTGTCGCCAACAGACGCGGGCGACGGCCTGCTGCCGAGCGTCTCGTTTTCGCCATTGCCGCTAGACTCTATATTGAGAAGGTCCATGAACTCGACTATTTTCATTATCTTTTCCTTGGACACGTTACCCTCTAGAGAGAGGTTGTACTTGCTCCCCTCGGCATCCTCGAGCTCTATCTTGAATCGCTTCTTTCCCGGGCTCATGTCGTAAAGGTAGCTTGACATGTTAGCGTCTTAACACTTAACATGAGCTCTGCCATTGTTGATAACAAAGAGCTTAGCTCTTGTTAACCGCGCATGAGAAGGAAGCTTTTTTGGTTAACAATTGCCTTTGGTTAACCAAAATTTTGGTGGAAAAATGCCAGTTTTGCTGTTCCAGTGGAAATGGAGGGGTCATCATAGGTTTGTTAACAACGTTCCGGCGGTCCTTAACGCTCCAGTGGAAACAAAGGGGTCATTTTTTGGGCTTTTTCCAAACAACGATCGCATGTTGTTAATCACTGTTAATCAGATGAATGTTCTAGTGATGCCGTCACCCCTTGTTTTCCTGTCCAAGTCGCTTCTCATGACCTTTTGAATTCAATATCATCAAGCTGATACCAAAATCAGCTATGATTGATTTGGCCGGTTAAAAATGACCTGTTAACGTAACTGTTAAGGTAAAGTTAACAAATACTGCTCTGCAAAAGAAAAAGAGGGGGCGGCGGGTTAAAATTGGCGCGCCGTCAATGGTGAACAAGATAATTGAGCTCAGACATCGACAACATCTTCAGTAGGGCCGCAAGTGGCAAGTCGCTCGTCAAGTCATGGCAGTTTCTGAATATTGATTACGTGCCGGAAAAACTTCCATTCAGGGACGAAGAAACAAGAACGCTTGCGCAAGTGTTGTCGACTATTTTCAAAAACGCCCGACCATCGAATCTGCTCTTGTTTGGCAAGCCAGGAACTGGGAAAACGGCGGCAGCAAGAAATGTTGTAGAAAGGCTATCGAAAAAAGCAAGCGAATTGAAAATGGACATAAAGGTTCTATTCATCAACGCCAAGAGCGCGGGTAGCGCCTACAAAGTACTGTTTGAAATCGCTGAAGAGCTTGGTATAAACAAAGAGCATGAAAAACAAGTACACTTTACCGGCCTATCGATGGGCGAAGCGACAGACAGGATTCTACAGTATATACAAAAGAAAAAGCTCGGCGTCGTTCTGGTGATCGACGAAATAGACTCGCTTGTCGACAAGAGCGGCGACGACATACTCTACAACTTTACCAGAGCAAACCAGAAGATGAAGGGAGGCTTTATCACGCTAATCGGCATCTCAAACAGTCTCACCTTCAAGGATAAACTTGACCCACGCGTGAGAAGCAGCCTCAGCGAAGAAGAACTGGTGTTCAATCCCTATACAGTCGACCAACTAAAACAGATCCTGCACGAGCGCGCCAAAGCATCGTTCAACGAAGGCGCGATTTCTGACGCAGCCGTCAACCTGTGCGCAGCAATCGCTGGCAGGGAGCACGGTGACGCAAGGAAGGCCATTGACCTGTTAAGAGTTTCTGCAGAGCTTGCAGAAAGGGAAGGTGCAAGCAGGGTTGACGAAAAACACGTCCGCGCCGGCGAAGACCGGATCGAAAGAGACGCGCCATTTATTGCGCTGAAAAACGCGACGACTCACAACAAACTGGTGATATTGGCTGTGATGAAATCCAGAAGCGGAACCACTGGCGACGTGTACGAAACCTATCTTTCGATGTGCAAACAGACCGAGCAAAGGCCTCTTACCCAACGACGCATGACGCAGATCATAAGCGATCTAGAACTGCAGGGTTTGGTAGCGACTGACATTGTCAATCAGGGCCGCTATGGCAGGTCGCAAAAAATCAAGATAACGGTTCCCATAACAACTGTCAAGGAAGCGCTCAAGGAAGATTTTTCGTCACTTATTGATTAAAGTCTTGGATCGTCGGCTGCAAAGTCGCCAGATTGACAAGTATCGCCAAGCCCGGTGAAGGGGTTATCCCCATGGTTTGTTGAAACTTTGTCTGGCTTTGCCACGCGCCCGAGTTTACCACAAGCGTTCCGCGGTAACTCTGCACGTCAGTCACGTGCACGTGCCCTGAGTGGAAAATATCTGGCACCTCTGTTATGACCATCATGTCCTCCTGCTCGGGCGCTATGGGCGTTCGTTCACCATATGTCGGAGTGAGGTGGCGGGCCTTGAGAAGCACCTTCATAGCCTCGGCCGGCTTTTGGTAGCTTAGCCCTGGCGTGGTAGCAATCACATCATCCAAGCTCTGGCCATGATACATCAATAGCTTCACACCATTCAATTCTACAAACGATGGGTTGCCAAGCATAGTGCAGTTCTCCAATCCATACAGGTGATCCTTCGGGTCCTTGCCGGGGATCGCAGGCTGTGGAAGAGCACGCCTACCAGGGTCGTGGTTGCCTGGAATCACCAATATCTTGATGTGCTTGGGCACTTTTG
This sequence comes from Nitrosopumilales archaeon, assembly GCA_040255975.1. GTDB lineage: Archaea > Thermoproteota > Nitrososphaeria > Nitrososphaerales > Nitrososphaeraceae > Nitrososphaera. The sequence continues at coordinate 3,656 of JBDZWB010000001.1, read as the reverse complement.
CAAGCAACTGCGCAGCATGGCTCATCTGCTTGCCGGCGTCCGGCATCAATAGCTCTTTATCTTGGTTTGGAAATATGCCGGTGCCGTCAATAAGGTCGCCTCCTACACAGAGGAATTTGATCTTGCGCACAAGATCATCGTCAGATGACAGCCAATCTAGAAACCGGAGAAACTCTTTTTCCATAAAATACTTGCTTCCAACATGTAGATCAGAAATTAGAACCGCATACGCCTCCGACTTGCCCCTGTTTGGAAGATGATCTGGTATATCAGGCGTCACGACGCTCTTGACCGTTAGCCCCGGCACTCCCTTACCGTTTTCCAACTCAAGCATCACCATCTGGTCAAGCGCGAGCGTGGCCGCATGCTTTTTCGCCTCCTCTGACACGGCTGTCACTGATAATATCCCTGTGTAGTCGTCAACTGCAAGCTCGATCCCGTTCTTTTTGGTTCGCCTTGACATAAGAAGACCGGCGACAACGGTCGTGCCGGCGGCGCCATGGAGGCTTTTTTCGCCCTTCTCAACAAATTTGGCGGTTCTAGAGCCCTGTTTTACAGCCGCCACCTTTGATATGCGCTTGCTGTCCGGCCGCTGTGCCAAGATCCGCATCGACTTTTCAAACCTACTTCTAAAAAGCGCAGCATAGCCGTCTACCCCTTCGCCGGTTGTGACCTTGGGTGTCGGATCCATCAGCACGTTGCATATCTGCTCTGCAGGACCTTCGTCCTTTTTGGGATTCAGAAGGCCCTTGATGTCGTCGACCAAAATGACTGCGTTCTTGGACGGTCTTTTGGATTTGATTATCTCTTGCACGGTTTTGAGCACGTCAGTGTCAAGACCCTTGAGCATCGCAAAAGCGTCCGGATGAATCTGGAAGCCCTTACTGGTGGCATACGATAATGCATTGAAAACTTCATTCTGCAAAGCCAACGTTGCCGGCCGACTTGATGTCGGAGTCCATGCTTAATTAGATTTCTATACAGTCAGGGTTTTATCCCAGAATGCTGCATAGAGAATTGTTGAAAAAGTTCTGTGGCAGGTGCAAGAAAGAGCTGCCAGCCGACTCGAAATACCTGCTATGTGAAGAGTGTCACAGACGCGTTGTCATGGCCGAAGAAGACCGCGAATTTTACGAAAACTCGCGCCTACACTACTAGGCTTTTCTTCTTCTTGTCTTGGTAGTGGTATTCCGTCTTCTTTTTGAAGCAGCTCTGCGCTCATTCATTGTTCTGCTCTCGCTGATATCTTCTGGTAACTCTGGTGGTGCCTCAAACCCCGGCTTGTCGACTACTGGGACTGGAACGGAATCTCTTAACCTGAGCGCAAGATCGCGTCTAGCAAGCACGAGGCTGCGCTGCTGGTCAATCAGCTTTACAAAACCGTTGTAGATCTGCACCTGATCGGCATACGTTCTGGTCCTGATCTCAGAGAGCACGTCTTCAAACGAGTCTGCAAACCTTACTGCAAGGTCACCCATTCTGGAAATAGACTCAGCGTCCATCCCTGCCTGTTTCTCCTCTGCCTGAGCCTTTGCCTCCCTTGCCTTTTTCTTAGCCACCTTGCCGCCCGCAACGATTATCTCTCTTAGCTCGGCCAGTGTACTCTTCAGTTTTTTGGAGAGTTCGGACTCGGTGTCAACATAGCCTTCAGGAACTGATACGGATGAGGTTTCCGGACGCGGCGCGCTTGCAAGATAACTGCCCTCTTCTATGACAGCGTCAGGCGTCGTGCGCATTTTCTCTTCCGTTTCAAGCTGTTGTGCAGCTGCAGCGCGAATTTCTTCACCTGACGGTCTGAGCGCCTTGTCGGGTGGCATAGGCGCATCCCTGCGCGTCCTGTACCTGAATAGCAAATCCTCACTAGCAATGACAGAGTTGCCTGCCAGCGCGATCTCGGATTTTGGAATGTCAAACCTTGTAGAGCTGTCCTTATCGCTGAACACGATGATGACGCTGCCTGTTTCCTTGGCCACATGGCCGATCGGCTGGTCGTTTACCATGACGGTCTTGTTAAAAAGATCTTTTGGATACTTTCCCTCGTAGCTGCCAAGATCAAGCTCTGTAGGTGGCTGCTTTGATTCCTTTTCGATTTTGAGCGCGCTGTCAGAGCTTAAGCCTGCCTCCGTGTTGTTTTGGGCTGATACAATTTTTTCTCTGGCCGCTCTGGCTCCAGAACGCACGAAATCACCTGCTTCCCTTGCGGCCTGCCTTGCAGCAGCCTCAATATCGCTTGCTGCCACGACTCCAACGTCTTCCATCTTTGCCTTGGTGGTCTTGGCTGCATGTTCCAGTTCGCGTCCTACTCCTTTGAGCTCGCCAGCCACTTCTGCCGCCTTTTCTTCAGCCACTGATGGCGTGCCCTCTTCCACCTGGACAGAGGGCTCCTCCGGGATTTCTCCTGCTTTCTGGATTATCTCTTCGGCAGATGGCCTCATTCCTCTGCCTTCAGGCAGCGGCGCGTCCTTGCTCATCGCATATTGGTCAAGCGATTCATTCACTACAACCGAGCCGCCTGCTACCTCTATCTTTGACTTGGGTATGTCATAGCGTAAATCATCAGAATCACTGAAAACTACAACGGTGTCATCGGTCTCTTTTGCCACACGGCCTATTGCCTGACCGCCTGCCACCACGTTCTTGTTAAACAGATCTTTGGGATACTTGCCTTCAAAGCTTCCCAAATCGGCGTCCGTGTTCTCCATCGCATTCCAAGCGGCGCCAGCGCATAAAACGGATATGAGGAAATGGAGCAGAAGAAAGTTCAATGCCAAGGTTATAATTGGCGTATGCATGATTTTTTGCCCGTTGGAAGTGCAGCGTTCCCGCTCATTGGTGGGGGTCGGCCTTTCATTTGCAGCGATGGCCGTGCTCTATTCAGTAATGCTGGTAGGGGTCTACATCTCCTCATCGCACCAAGGACTGACGTGCCCAGACTGGCCGCTCTGCCCAAACGGATTTGGCCTGCCATCGGAGAGGCATTTCTTTGAACACTATCACAGGGTTCTGGTGCTTATTACGACCGGCCTGATTTATGCCACTGCTGTCTATTCAGTCATGAAAGCAACACCTGCCAGAAAAACTGCAATAATAGCCGCAATAGTCATGTCAGTGCAAATAGTCTTCGGCTTTTTCGTTGTAAACACCGCACTACACCCCATCATTGTGGCGACCCACCTATCAACAGGCATCCTGCTGTTTGCTATGACGCTCATGACATTCCTGTCATCATACAGGCACACAAGGAAGTCTTGAGAATCAACAACTCTATAACAATTGACCATCAGGGATTAATAAGAAAACGCGTGCAAAAAATACGAGGGAGAGTTGCAGCAAACAATTCTTCTTGTGGACCAAAAACCAAACACTGCATCACTTATGTCGGCATATCTCCGTGCAGTTGGCCTTTCAGTCGACCATACACCCGACCCTTCAGTGGCGCTAAAATTCGCAAGCCAGACTAAATATAGAGTAGTCATAACTGATCTTGTTATGCCCGGCATGACCGGGCTTGATCTCTACCGCGAAATAAGGTCGCACGACGCAGAAGCGCGTTTCATGTTCCTGCTCTCGATCTCGAGCGAGGCACTCAAGCTGATGGGATCGCTCGACAGGGAGGATATAATAAAAAAAGAGCCGTTGTCGATAAACGAAGTCAT
>JBDZWB010000119.1:0-5461 GCA_040255975.1 Nitrosopumilales archaeon | reverse complement strand
AAGGTCATCGAGAGATACACAAAATAGGCACTGCCCTTAAACCATCGTCGATGGCTAGGCCAGGAGCAGTCTGTATTGTGAGCGGTGGGCTTGATTCTGTATGCTATGCCGCAATGCTTTCCAGGAACCACGACATTTACATGATGACTTTTGCTTACGGCCAGCGCGCCAAGAGGGAGATCGAAAGGGCCCGACACTTTGCAAAAGTGCTTAGGGCAAGGGAACACAAGATCGTGGACATTGGCTTTATGAAGTCGCTCTATGGCGCAAGCAACGCGCTGACAGACAACAGGCAGAAACTGTATGAAGATTTTTCACAGAACCTTGTGGTACCGGTACGGAATGCAGTTTTCATTACTATGGCAACCGCGTGGGCCATGAGCATTAACGCCAAGGTCGTCGCCTATGGCGCGCACATTGGCGATATTCCACACTACCCTGACTGTCGACCCGAATTTGTAAGAGCAATAAACGAAGCGCTCAACACTGCCGAGTCTGACGGGATAGCATCGGGTGCACGTCAGGCGGTGACGGTCATGTCTCCGGCAGTGGCCGGCCTTGACAAGTCAGCGCTGCTAAAGATGGGATACAAGGCGCTTGGAGACAGGATATTTCAGACTTGGAGTTGCTATTCTGACGGTGTGAGAGAGGGCAGAGACTATCTTCACTGTGGGCGTTGCGAATCGTGTATAAATAGGAAAAGCGCATTCACCACGGCACAGATAGAGGATAAAACCGAGTATGCAACAAAAGACGGCAAGCACAAGGGCAAAGCTCTCTGAAATATTCACCAGCATCGAGGGAGAGGGAATACTATTTGGTACCAAGACAATGTTTGTTAGGCTGGCAGGTTGCCCGTTAAAGTGTTATTGGTGCGACACACCATATGCGCTACCGCTTGATAGTGGCTCCGACTATTCTATAAATGAGGTAAAGAACCTTATTTTGAAGAACCTCCATCCAAACACCTACAAGGTCAACTTTACCGGTGGCGAGCCTCTCGTTCAACACGAAGCAGTAATAGAGCTTGCAAAGTTTGTCAGGGGTAAAGGTATCAAGACGTACCTCGAATCGGCCTGCTACGACTCATCAAAGTTTGCCAAGGTTCTGCCCTACATTGATCTTGTCAAGATAGAATTCAAGCTAAAGGATTCTAAAGTCGTTGACGAGAAGCACTATGGTAGTCTTCTCAAGAACGAACTTGACTGCCTCAGGATGGCAGTCAACAACGGTAAAACTACCTATATCAAAGTAGTAGTAACAAATTCGTCAAACCTTAAAGAATTCAAGGAGCTGGTACACGAGGTGTTCAGGGTGGCCAAGCCTGACGAGATAGCAGGATTTATAATACAGCCGAGCTATAAAATTGACGAGCCAACATTGGATGTGCTTTTTGGCTTTTATGACGCTGTCTACCCATTATACGATCAGGTCCGCGTAGTGCCGCAACTGCACAAGATTATAGGAGTCAGGTAAAAATCAGGAAATGACAACAGAAAAGACAGCGGTCAACAAAAAGAGGGTGGCCAAACTGATAAGACAATTGCTTGTAGAGATGGGCGAAAACCCGGATAGGGAAGGGCTTGTAGGCACACCGAGCAGAATAGCCGACATGTATGAAGAGATTTTCGGCGGCTACAGGATGGACGCTGAACTTGATGTTAGCTTTTCAGAGGAAACCGACGCCATAGTGGCAAAGGACATCCAGTTCTACAGCATGTGCGAACACCACATGCTGCCTTTCTTTGGCAAGATCCACGTGGCATATGTTCCCTCGGGCAAGGTGTTTGGTGTCTCAAAGCTGGTAAGGCTGGTCGAGAAATATTCGCGTAGGTTGCAGATACAGGAGAGGCTCACAAAGCAGATAGCTGATGAGCTGGTGCGCATGGGGGTAAAGGGCGCGCTGGTGATAGCAGAAGGCGAGCACCTGTGCATGAAGATGCGTGGTGTGCGGAACGACAGTTCGATAACGACAATAGCTCATCGCGGCGTAATGGAGCAGAAGGATATGCGCGAGCACGTACTTGCGCTCATCTATAACCCGAAGTCCGAAATGACTAGGGTGTAAGGATCGCCTTTTTGATATCTTTTTTGTTATAGAACGAGTCGCATGAGACACAATTCCACCCGTCAATGTCCCCAAGCCTTGTAATGACAGTCCGCTCTTTCATGCTGTCTCCACAATCAGGGCATCTAAACATGTGTACGCGATAGCTGCAATGCTACTTAACGGCCTGATGTACAGTGCAATAATTGTGTTGCATTGCAACAAACTGTCATCAGGCTAATAAGCAACCTCCCTTTCATCAACAGTGGTTGACCGGCTGCAAGATCACATTTTACGGCGGTGTGAACGAAGTTGGAGGTAACAAGATACTGCTGGATGACAGCGGCACAAGGATCCTACTTGACTTTGGCAAGGGTTTTTCTCGTCGAGCCAATTTTTTTGAAGAGTATCTGAAGCCGCGGTCAGCAAACGGTCTTGTTGACTTTATTGAAATGGGTCTAATACCTGATGTCGAAGGCATCTACCGTGACGACTTGCTAGAAATGGCAGGCAGAAAAACTGTGGCTCCCAACGTTGACGCGGTACTGGTATCGCATGCCCATGCCGACCACGTTGACTATATCTCGTTCCTGCATCGCGACATCCCTCTCTACATGGGCAGTACCTGTTACACGATTCTCAAGGCCATACGGAATAGAGCTCCGCGTGACTTTGAGCGCGAAGTGCTGGACTTTTTGCCCAAGCCATCGAAAAGAGGAGCAAAGCCTGTCGAGCGCAAGATAAACGAATTTCGGTCAGGTCGCAAGTTCAAGATCGGATCACTTGAAGTACACCCGATCCATGTGGATCATTCTATACCCGGCGCATATGGCTTTATCATATACACTAGTTCTGGTCCTGTCGTGTACACTGGCGATGTGCGGCTGCACGGGGCAAGGCCGGAAATGACACGTGAATTCGTGTCAGAAGCAAAGGCAGCCAGACCGGTTGCGCTCATCAGCGAAGGCACGAGGATAATCGATGTTCCGATGGACGAAAGCGAGCAGCGTGTTTTTCGGGAGGCGAACGCGCTCATAGCTAAGCATCCAAATGCACCAGTATTTGCTGATTTCAATTTTAAGGACATGGATAGGGTCAGGACATTTTATAGGATAGCAAAGGAGAATGGACGCAAGCTGGTGGTAAAGCTGAAAGATTGCTACTACCTAAAGCACCTTTCGCAGGATCCGAACCTCGACATCCCTAACTTTGATGACAAGGATGTCGTCATTTACAAGCCAAAACAGGTTTCAGGAACATATGCGGATGGCGATTATTATGGAGAGGATGCCAAATTTGCCGCCCTGCCAAATGCCAAGACGGCTGCAGAGATCAGCCAGAACCCTAGCCGATATCTGTGCGCGTTAGGATACTTTAGCTTTGCATCTCTTATCGACATAAAGCCACCTCATGGCGCGCTTTATGTCCATTCTGCAAGCGAACCGTACAATGAAGAGATGGTTCTGAACCAAGAGCGGGTCGACAACTGGCTCGATAAATTTGGCATGGAGCGCCACCAGATACACTGCTCCGGTCACGCCAAGGGACCAGACCTCTTCAGCATTGTTCAAGAAATAGACGCCAAGATGCTCTTTCCAATCCACACAGAGCATCCCGAGATGTATGTCAGAGCGACTAGGAAAATGACAGTGGTCAAAGAAGGCGAGACTTATGCCCTATAACCAAAATGCAGAACCTATTTGAAGATCTGCATGTATTGTCTTAAAAGTGCAAACGGTATTCTGTCTTGCATTGGATTTTTCAACGGAGACAGGCTAGATGGATTCTTGGATAGATTGCTCAGTATGCGGCAACCGGTATGGGGCTTCACTAACTTCATGCCCCATGTGCGGCGTGCCAAACAACTTTGTCGTGCCTCCGCCGCCGAAGAAAAGCGCGGTTGGCAAGATCGCTGCAGGCATTGCAGTTGCGATGGTAGCCGCTATGCTGTTCATTCTCTCACCATCTCTTATGAGCGCGATAAGCCAGCAGGAGGACAATCCCGTAATCAGGATTTTGCAGCCGCAGGATCCAGAGCCCAACACCATTCCCCATGAAGAGATGGTGCAGTATGCTCTAGATCTTATCAACAAGGATAGGGCAGACTATGGTCTGCCTCCAGTAGAGCTTGGCACCAACCAAGCTGCGCAGGTGCATGCTGAGGATGTCTTTAATACAAAACAGATATCGCATTGGATGACAAACGGTGAGAAACCCTACATGACATACACCCGCTACGGCGGAGAGGGCAGCGTGCAGCAGAACGTAGCAATAGCTGGATTTAGCGCAGCCCAGTACCAAGAATGCCGCACCAACATATTGGTCGACTGCGAAAGGATAGAACCACTGTCCACGATAGAGGAGCTGGAATACGAAATGATGTATAATGACAGAGAATGCTGCAATGACGGGCATAGGAACAATATCCTAGACCCACATCATACCCATGTGAGCATCGGGATCGTATATGATGAATATTACTTGGCGCTGGTCCAGAATTTCGAGAACAGTTATGGACTTGATGTTGCTGTCAACAATGGTCAGGTAAGGATTACTGGGGAGTTGCCTGATCGAGAGCTGGAACAGGTTAACATATACTACGACGAAATGCCTGATGGAGAGACCTACGAACAGAACAAGCAACTGCTGTCGTACTCTGCCGGTGAGCTCGTGGCAGTCGTGGTCAAACCGCTGCCACTGGGTTACTACTATGAAACTCCAGAGGACTATTCACTTATCGAGGCAAACAGATGGGGAGAAGATGATGACTCTGTGAATATCACCTTCAATCTTGCAGAGGCAGTTAATGACGACGGGGTTTACACACTATTTGCAGTGGCAAGGGATGGCGAGGAGACCTTTGACGTGACTTCATATTCGATTTTCGTGGATTCGGAAGGCTAGCGAGCTATGCCATGCACTGCAAACAAAATTGATATCTATTCCTATCCTAATCCAATTACATATGGATAAGGTCAATAGGCACAGCAATGATCCGCACATCATATCTGACGGATACACAAAGGTCTTGTCAGTCCCGACGCGCAAAATCCTGCTGAACAGACCTATTCTGATAGCAGGCTTTCCAGACAGTGGGATGATAGGCTCTATCAGCATCAACCACATCATCGAACAGCTGGGCATGCATCAGATTGCAGCCGTTGAATCCCAATACGTGATGCCGGCGGCCATTTTCATAGGTAAGAGGTTCAGACACCCATTCAGGATTTATGCAAATGATTCTGGCACGGTATGTGCGCTAATATGCGAAGTGCCGGTATTGGCGAGAGGAACATCCTCTATAATCGACATGGTAATAGACTGGAGTATAAGCGCAGGAGTCAGGGAGATGATGGTACTTGGAGGCATCCTACCGACTAACTTTAGTCCGCCATACCTCCATGAAAGAAAACC
>JBDZWB010000118.1:0-5527 GCA_040255975.1 Nitrosopumilales archaeon | reverse complement strand
TGAATCTGGTTGTCTAGATTATACCACTCGGTACATCGCTTACTTTATCTAGAGTGGAACGGAATTGCATTTGATGTTCAAAAAGATACTTGTGCCATACGACGGCTCCAAGCCTGCCAGCAACGCGCTGGATCATGCGGTGAACATTGCAAAATCCGCTGGCAGAGACAGATCGGATGTTATTTTGCTCCACGTAATTGCAGAATTTCCTTCATACCACTTTATTGACCGGCCGGCGCGATCGATCAAGACTGGCGAGAAAGTCATGCTTTCACAGTATCTCAAAGAAGTCTATGAGCTGATGGAGAAAAGCGCGGCAGACGTACTTCGCAAGAAGAAGGAAGAGATCAAAAAGTTAAGCGACATTGAAATAAAGACCAAGGTCTTGGCAGGTCATGTATCGGATACGATAATAGATTTTGCCAGAAAGGAAAAGGTCGACATTATAGTAATAGGAAATGTCGGCAGGTCAGGATTATCCAAAGTAAGGACCTTGGGCAGCGTCTCAAGGAGCGTAAGCGAAAGAGCCCCTTGCCCGGTAATGATAGTACACTGATTGCAGTACATGAAATTCGCACTGCCAAGTTGAAACCCGCTTTTTCCATTGCGCCATTACTTCCCTCAGTAGAAGAAAATTCCGTCTAGTTGGTTCTCCTCTTTTTTTCATTTCTTTTATATCCGAGAACAAATAAGTGATCAATAATGAGTGAGACTCCTGCAAGTTCTGGACCGCAGCCGACCGAGATATTCCTTGCAGGCTGGGGTGAGCGATTCATTGCCTGGCTAATTGACTTTATCATAGTAAACACAGTGCTCTGGGCGATATTTGCCGCAATAGCCTTTCCATTCTGGATCACTGGAGCGCCGGATAGGTGGTTTGACAGGGGAGAGGGTCCAATAGGATGGGCAGCCACAAGCTTGGTATTCTTTGCATACTGGATATACTTTGAGACTACCACTGGCCAATCCCTTGGCAAGATGGCCCTCAGAATAAAGACTACCGACTTGGCTGGAAACAAGATCGATATCAAGAACGCAGCAATTGAAAGCTTTGGCAAGGCATTCCTGCTTCCGCTGGACGTTATACTAGGCTGGATATTCACAAACGATAAGAGGCAGAGGATATTCAGCAGGGCTGGCAACACTATTGTAATCAAGTTGAAAAACAACAGTGACCAGAATATCCGATACACAAAAGACTAAGTTATCGGGCAAAGTGGCGGAGCCAAAAGCAAAGGTAGCTCGTTCCCTTAAAGATGACCGTATAATAAAGATGAATGCAGTGTAATGCACAGAATTCCACCTGCATATATCGCTTGATGTCAGATAGTGATATATGGTTCAAGATAACGAAGCAGCAGTTGCAGACTACATGAGCACAAGGATGGTGACAATCAGCCATAAGGACAGCATATTCTATGCTACGAAAATCATGGTTGAGCGGAACATCAGTTCGTTGGCAGTAATTGACGATAAAAAAAAGATCATAGGAATTGTGACTGAAAGGGATGTTGTAAAGGCCGTGTCAAATGGCATACCATCTAATGGAGTCACTATCAGTTCATTGATGTCGCGTCCAGTCGTATCTGTAGAAAAAGGTGCGTCCGTAGAGGATGCTGCTCGTGTGATGGCGCAGAAAAAGCTAAGGCACCTTTTGGTGGAGGACGCAGGCAATGGTGAGTTCATTGGCATCATTACGGTCACCGATCTTGCAAGATATCTAAAGAAGAATTTTGCCGACGAGGAACTTGCAGCATCAGAGGTTTGGGAACTTTTCTTTTGATCGAATATGCCAGACAGACAAAAAATTTCCAGAATAATCGTGCCGATCGATGGCTCGGATAACTCCAAGGAAGCAGCAGATTATTCGATGGAGATAGCTGAGAGATATGGATCCGCACTGAGTCTTGTGCATGTAGTAAACATTGATCAATATCTTCAATCGCTTGGTCTTTACAGGCTATCATACCCTGATCCGATAAAGAAAAAGATTGAAGAAGCCAGAGCAGAGGCTCAAAAGTGGTTCACCGAAATAACCCGAAATGCAGAGCAGAGAAAGATCCATGTCAAGACCGATGTGATAGATTCCCCACTATCGGTTGTTGCAGCTATAGTGAATTATGCCGAACGTGAGAAAGCAGATATGATCGTGATTGGAACTAGGGGAAGGTCAGGCATCAGCAAGATGCTCCTTGGAAGCGTGGCTTCAGGAGTTGTTACCTATGCGCCTTGTCCTGTGCTCGTAATAAGGTAGGCTAAGGCATCCACAATATTCTATTGCACTGCAATGCAGAGAAGGGCAATAAATGCTGACTTTTGAAATACGACACATGCGTTATAAGTTACATGGATATGATGTCATCTGTGCTGGTGTTGGATCAAACGCGGTTTCATCTGCATCAGTGCAAGCACTGCGGCTGCACCTACAACTGCAGCGTTCCACATAAGGAACCCTTCTTCAGTGGACCGTGCCATCAATGCATGACCTACCCTCCGATAAATTAGTTAGCTGGCTTGCAAAGCCTAGGTTTCTACAGATTTTTCAACTTCTATTGTGCACTTGGTCACTATCCCGGCAATCACTCCGAGAGCCGCAAGCCAAGGTGCAAAAGCCAGTGTGACCACGGCTCCTGCCGCTCCCCATGTGACAGGAATTGACAGGAGCACTTTGCCCTTTTCGTCCTTGACAATGATCCTCTTTACGTTGGCGTCCCGGATTATTTCCTTGACCTTGCCGACAAGCCCCTCGGCGGATACTTGATAGACATCTTTTTTCATCCCTACCTGAGTTCCGCAATTAAGGCAGAATCTGGCCTGCGTTGGCAGATCTGTCCCGCACTCGTTGCACTTTGCCATAACAGATCAATGATCATCCAAGAAATAAAGGATTGTAGCCGACCCATGATTTCTATATCAATAGCAAGATTGCAGTGCAATGCACAACAACCCTAGTGCTTATCCATCATGAGGTGACAGTACGAACATGGCAAGTGTCATTAAAAATACTACAAGGATCGACTCTTTGTTGCTAATGCGCCTGTCAAGAATGTATGAACAGGGCATTTCGATAAAAGACATTTCCAAAGAGCTAGAAATAGAACAGAGCATCATTAAGAAGCTCTTAAAACTTTTAGGCTACACGCCTGCAAAGTAGGCGGATCACATGCAACACTCAGAACTAGAGACCCCGATACGCGATATTGTCCCCCACATCTTCAAGCGACCTGTTTTGAGCGTAAGCCCGAAAGATTCACTCCTTCAGGTCGGGACGTTTCTGGCCGTAGGACCGCAGATTTATGTCGATGGATTAGTTGTGCTTGACGGTCAAAAGCCTGTAGGCAGGATAGGAGGCCAACACATAGTCCAATACATCCTACAACACCAGGGGGGATGGTTCCAGTCAACCGTGTCCCAGATCATGAGCCAAGCCCCGTCGGCAGTGGAAGCAAGCGACCATTTGAGCGTCGCTCTTGACATTTTTAAGAAGACGAGATTTGCATTTGTGCCAGTAACTATTGACGGAAGGATCGCGACCTCTCTCTCTATACGGGATATTCTCAGAATTTCAGCTGGCAAGCTTGTCATGCCGGTAGGAGAGTTGTCTTCCAAGCTGGTTTCAGTCAAATACAGCATGAGCATTGAAAAGGCCATAGAATTGATGCTCGAAAAGGGCATCAGAAATCTGGCAGTAAGGAGCGAAAGCAACCCCCTCCACATAGTAAACGACCGCAAGATGCTAGAGTTCCTACTGAGCTATGAAGGCAGGCGGGTAATCGCAGGTCCGATGGGATTAGACGCTGTAAGTGTGGACTTTTTAGATTTGCCAGCTCCAAAGTATGTCAAACAAGGAACATCCGCGAGCGTCGCAGCAGAACTCCTGTCAGATGTTACGACACCCTGCTTGCTGTGCAACGACGCGATCGTGACACCATGGGACATTGTGATGAAGGGTTTTGGCAAAGAGGATCCATAGTATGAGCGAAGAGACAATGCTGTCGGCACGCATTCACGAGTATCAAAAGCCCCTCGTAGTTGAAAACGTCCCAAAACCTAGTGATATCCACGGTGAAGCGGTGCTTGTCAGAATAGGCGGAGCTGGACTATGCCATAGCGATCTTCATCTCGTAAACGGTGAGTGGAAAGAGGCAATACCATTGCAGCTGCCCAAGACCCCTGGCCACGAAAACGCAGGTTGGGTTGAAGAAATTGGCGACACAGTCCCGGAAGGATTGTTCACCAAGGGCGAGCTGGTCGCAATTTTTGGTGGGTGGGGCTGCGGCATTTGCACTTTCTGCAAGAGGGGCGATGAGCAGCTCTGCATTGCACCACACTGGCCAGGTCTGTCGCAGCGCGACGGAGGATACGCGGAATACATCGCCGTGCCTTCGTACAGATTCCTTGTCAAGGTTCCCAAGAAGGGCGGGCTGAATCCTGAAGAACTGGCGCCGCTGACGGATGCAGGTCTCACCCCGTACAGGGCGGTCAGGAAAGTCAGACACATGCTCGGCCCGGGTACAAGCATTGCCGTTGTAGGGATGGGCGGCCTCGGATCGTACGGCATTCAGTATGCCAGGTTGCTTGCGCCACATTCGATCGTCATTGCAATAGACCGCAACGACAATAAGCTTAGCTTGGCAGGGGACTTTGGTGCGGACCACACGATAAACTCGACCAGAGACATTCGCAAGGAGGTGCTGCAGATTACAGGCGGAAGAGGGGTTGATGTGGTAATTGACACCGTTGGTGCAGAAAACACAATAAGCGACTCTGTGAGGATACTGGCAAAAGGCGGCACGCTGGTTGTAGTTGGGTTGTTTGGCGGACAGATAAAGATCCCCCTACTACCGGCGGTTGTAAATGAATACCAAGTGCTTACATCTCTGTGGGGCAACTACAATGAGCTGAAGGAAGTGATAGAGCTGGCCAGCCAGCGCAAGGTAAAGCACGTCTACCAACGGTTTCCACTTACGGAGATAAACCGGGCTATAGACCTGCTAAGGCACGGGCAGATAGCGGGCAGGGCAGTAATCGTCCCCTAACATCCTTTGCATTGCACTGCAATCTTGCTCTTTAAATAAAATTTGAGCCAAGTCCAAGGTATGAAGCAGCGGGCTGAAGAAAAACACCTGAAGGTTGGTGACTTTATGAGCTCTCCTGTCTTGACGGCAGAGCCCGATATCAGTTTTTTGGATGCAGTGCAGCTAATGACTGCAAAGGGTATTGGCAACCTCGTGGTGGCAAAAGGTGAGAGGGTGGATGGCATCATTACTGAAAGGGAATTGTTGCAGTATCTTGTCCTGAACAAGTCCGTTCCAAACAAGCCAATCAAATATGTCTTGACCCAAAAATTCACAAAAGTTACCCCGGAGACCAACATACTTGATGCTGCAAAGACCATGATCTCTAAAAAGGCCAGGCTGTTGGTGTTCCAAAAAGACAAGCGGACCGGCACAGACCATCTAGCCAGCATAATTACAGCGTCTGATATTGTCAGAGGTTTTCTCCAAACTGACAGGAACCCATCAAT
>JBDZWB010000117.1:0-5615 GCA_040255975.1 Nitrosopumilales archaeon | reverse complement strand
ATGACTTGTAAAGGCATATGCATCCGTCACAAGGCTCAAAAGCCAGTTGGCTCCGGCAGGTACGCAAGCGGACAAAAGAGGTGCCAGATCTGCGAGATATTCATCAAGTGGGATGGCCTGTGGTGTCCATGCTGCGGCTACAGGCTCCGGACAAAGCCAAGGAACCTAAAGTACAAGGCAAAGCTGAGGGCAAGAACTAGCGGCAGGATCGAAACGCCACCAGTTTTAACGGTTAGACGCAAATAATCATGCTTTCAGGCCGCTCTGTGCGGCCTTGAAGAGCTTTTTCTGTAACTTTACAAGATGATGTTCATCGCTTGACAGATCTAGTGCCAGCTGAATGAGCTTAGAGTATTTGCTATGGAATTGATCGGCTCTTCCTGCAATGTTTTTTGCTGCGATTCTCCCAGCATAATAGTAACAATCTGCAAGCATGCTTTTTTCAAGCAGATGGTCCGTCTTTGTCGAAAAAAGATTTCTGTCATAATCTGTTGACTTTAGCTCCACGATGGCCTGTAAGGATCTAGATATTGCTGGCCGAGTTGCCCTCTCTATCCCGATGCACTCTAGCGCAATTTCGATTCCTTCATTTGCATTGCCAATCCTCCTTATCTGCTCCAGCTCGTGCAATGGCATCGGCCGGATGCCAGACATGGCAAGCATCCCCTCCAAGAAATCATAAGCCCCGATTTTAAGCCACATTGCAGATACTGCAGGGTGCTTCTTTGATTGATTCATTTTCTGCTGGCAAAATAGCGAGCTTATGAGCGATTTTCTACCTGCGGCGGCAAGTGCCGTTTTATATCTACTAGCAACATCTGTTGCAACCGATGACAGCGTAAGCTTGTTGCTGTCTTTTAGTATTGACATGCCGCCTAGTTCGACTGCATAATTTTTCGCCGGTTCTGAGAAATACACAACTTCTACAATATGAGAGCCGGCAGATACCACTTGATTATCCCCTGATGCAAAGACTATGAGATCGTATTCGCAGCAATCTATAGATGCGTCAGTTGTGCGACATCCTATCAGCGCTACAGGATGAGGGATGCTGTCTGCAAATTTCCTGACGGCTGCTGGAATGTCAGGCAACAATATGCGCCATTAGCAAGACCTAGATTTAACCTGTTAGTCGAAGCGGCAGAATCAACTCTAATATATGAACATAAACTATATCATAGCGCAATGAAGGGCAAAGCCAAGGCGGTTTCAGCCAGCAGATATAATCACGGTAACAATGATATCGCGAAAAAAGTCAAGACAGGCGAGTTCAAGATTGCGGTTTATGGCCTTGGCCATGTCGGGTCACCTCTTGCTTCAGCCTGGCTTAGGACTGGTGCACATGTCATAGGTGTCGACAAGTCTCCAAAGGTGCTTGAGAACGCAAGGAAGGGCAAGACGCACGTGCCAGAGCCTGGTGTGAATGAAGCTTTTTCAAAGGGCCTTAAGGAAAAGAGATTTTACGTTTATGACGATCTAGTCAAGGCGTCTCAGGACGCCCATTTGAAGATGATATGCGTGCCAGTGCTACTCACTGATTCTTTCTCTGCAGATCTGGCGGCAGTAAAACAGGTAGCATCTGCGATTGGTCGCGGCCTGAAAAAGGGCGACATTGTTTCACTCAATCCTAGCGTGCCGCCTGGCACGTCAGAAGATGTCGTACTTCCAATTCTTGAAAAAGAGAGTGGGCTAAAGGTCGAGCAGGACTTTTACATGGTATACAACCCAGAGAGGATCTACGAGGGCAGGGCCATTGAAGACATTGAAGAACGCTATCCAGCAGTAGTCGCCGGAGCAGGTCCAAAGAGCCTCGAAATTGGAAGCAGACTATACTCCTTGATTGCAAAGAAAGGCGTTTTCAAGATGAGCAACATGAGAACTGCCGAGACGGAAAAGCTACTTGAAGGTGTCTACCGCGATGTCAACATTGCGCTTGCAAACGAGATGGCCAAATTTTGCGAAAAAGTTGGCGTAGACTTTTGGGAGGCTAGAGAAGCTGCCAACTCGCAACCGTTCTGCCACATACACAAGCCAGGCGCAGGTGTGGGTGGAGCATGTATACCAGTATATCCTCAATTCATTTTGCACACTGCAGACATTAACAAGGTTGAATGCAATATCACCCGGCTTGGGAGAAATGTCAATGACTCGATGCCGGCATACTGTGTAGAGCAGGCAGTAAAGTTGCTTGGGCAGGATGATGCTTCACAAGCAACCATCGCACTACTCGGCCTTGCGTTCAGAGGAGGAGTATCAGATACGCGCCTTTCCCCAACCTACAGCGTAATCGAGGAGCTGAAGAAACAAAAGGTGAAGGCAATCCGCGTACACGACCCGCTCGTAGGAAGCGACTTGAACTTGCCGCAGGATGTGGTACTGACGTCTAACCTCCCAACAGCATTAAAGGACGCTGACCTCGTGATCTTGGTTTCAGATCATCCAGAGTATAAGAATCTTGGACAGCAGGATCTGGGCGGTGCGCCAATATATGACGGCCGCGGGATGTTAGACAGATCACGCTTTGCGGCCGGCAGGTTTGCGTCGATAGGCAAACCCAGTTAGGTTTAATACCGCCTGAAAAAAGATTTCAGATGTTTGGCTCGCAATTTGGATCTATTGCTTACTGTCGCTTGGAAAAATAATTCGGTCGTGCTCATTGACCAGACAAAGCTTCCAAACAAGCTTGTCTATGTAAAGTGCAAGAGCTATCAGGAAGTGGCTGAAGCCATCAAAAAGCTTGTGGTCCGTGGCGCGCCTGCGATCGGTGTCACTGCTGCTTTTGGGCTTGCGCTTGCAGCCCAGCAGAGCAGGGCAAGGACGTTGCAGGAATTGATGACCGATCTTGACACTGCATTCAAAGTCCTCCGGGCTACGCGACCGACTGCTGTCAACCTGTTCTGGGCGCTAGAACGTGTGATGGGCAAGGCAAAGAGGGGCAAATTATTGCAGGAAGTCAAAAATCTTGTTCTTGAAGAGGCGTTAAAGATGTCTGACGAAGATATCAACGTCAATAGGCAGATGTGCTCAAATGGTGCCAAGCTGTTTCAAGACGGAGACATCGTACTCACACACTGCAACGCTGGTTCGCTTGCAACAGTGGCATACGGCACCGCTCTTGGAGTGATCCGTGCTGCAAGGGAATCAGGCAAGCGCCTGAGCGTCATTGCGACTGAAACACGGCCTGTTATGCAGGGGGCGAGGCTTACGGCTTTTGAGCTACAACATGATGGAATCGATGTCAGCTTGATACCAGACACGGCGGTGGGTCACATGATGTCAAGGGGAGCAATAAGGCGCGTAATTGTTGGTGCAGATAGAGTGCTCCGTACCGGCCATGTGTTCAACAAGATAGGTACCTATCAAGTGGCAATCCTTGCAAACAAGCACAAGGTTCCGTTCTATGTCGCAGCGCCGCTTTCCACGTTTGACTTTGAAAGCAACCCAGAGGACGTTGTCATTGAAGAGAGGTCAGTCGATGAGGTCATCAGGGTTGGCAAAAAGAGGGTTGCGCCAAAGGGTGTGAGGGTCTTCAACCCAGCATTTGACATGACTCCTCCGGAATTGATTACAGGCATCATTACTGAACGGGGCGTCCTAAAACCGCCGTTTGAGAAGAACCTGAAGGCGATGTTAGGCTAGCATCCGGACAAAGTATTTATCGTGTTTTTGCACACATAGTGTAACTACATGTCGCAAAAGACAGTAACAGAGGCGCAGGTTTACGATGCTCTGAAGAAATGCATGGATCCGGAGGTACCGGTTAATGTCGTTGATCTGGGGCTCATCTATGGAGTCAAGGTTGCCAGTGGCAAGGACGTGGACATAAAGATGACCATGACCACAAGAGGTTGCCCGCTTCACGATACTCTCGTTAGCGATGTCAAGCGCTATGTCGGCAAGATAAACGGTATTGGCAATATCAACGTCGAGATCGTTTGGGACCCGCCATGGACTCTTGAGAAAATGAACCCAGAGGTACGTGAAAAGCTTGGATTTGGCAAGCCGAAATTGCGCTTCCAGATTGATTATGAGAAGAGCAAGCCGCTCAAGGTCGGAAGATTTGCCAAACAGGAAGATGGTTCGCTTGTTCTTGCAAATGACAAGGACATGAGCTTCATGGTTAATGAAGCGATAATCGAATTCTGGAATACCTGCGACGGCACTAAGACGATAAACCAGCTCACTGACCAGTTTTCGGCAAAGCTAGGCATGCCGAGACAGCAGGTTGAGCAGGAAGTTGTCCAGCTTGTCCAGCAATTGCTTGAAGCCGAGCTGCTCAAGGCCTGATGTTCGACTTTTCCTCTTGGCCAAGAGTAATCGTAGAGCTTGGCATGGGAGACGGCAGAGTGCTTGAAAGCCTTGCAGGCAGGGACAGCAATTCACTCTATGTCGGCATCGAGATTGACAGCGAGCAGTGCAGGCAGGCGCAATCGAGGATCACGGCTGGCAACGTAAGGATATTGAGCGGTTCTTTTGAAGATATTGTCCCCGCATTTCCAGACAGATCAATTGACCGCTTTATTGCAGTGTTGCCAGACCCAGAATACATCGACGAAAAAAGATATGATTTGTGGAAACCTTTCTACAAGATCGTTATTAGGAAATTGAAAAAGGCAGGGACACTAGAGATTGTTACTGAAATAACCGATGAGCTCTTGCAGCCTGTGAGCGATGACGAATACGAAAGATGGGTAGGCTGGCTCAAATCCAACTTCCTTTCAATCGGGTTTTCACTAAAAAGCCAGCAGAAAGGAGCTCCTGAGAAATACACATCGCGCTGCCTTGACCAGTTCAGGGGAGACCCTGAGCGGATTAGGATGATAACGCTTGAGCTTGAAAACCAATGATCAGAAAATTCCGGGTATTGCTTCAGTGTCACTCTTCACTAATCGGACTGAAAACTGGCTTTATAGTTAGAGCGCGCTTTAATCGCCGATGCGAAATTCTGCTTTTGCAATTATTATTGGTGTGGCATTGATTGTCTCATTCTTGCCGGCAGCGGCTCAAGCACCAGAGCCCCGCGGACTGCGGCCAGAAGTTGTTTATGGCGAAGACAAACACTATGTTACGTTGACATTCTACATACGCCAGAACGACGCTGCATACTTGCAAGATATTTTAGATACATTGGAGGAAGGAAATGTCAGTAGGGCGGTTTTTTTCATGCAGCCCAGCTTTGTAGAGAGCAATGCTACTCTCGCCAATACAACAAGGCAGATTGGATATACAGTTCTGCCATGGACCAACACTGATCAGTACGACTCCAGCTATTCACCGACAGAATTTGCAGGGATTATACTCTCGGACAAAGACGTGCTCGGTAGGACAGCCAAGATCGCAGACGTCATGGCGTTTTACAACCAGGCATTGCACTCAAGTAACTCTAGCATAGTGGCGTTCGCCCCGGACGCACTTCATTTTAACGCATCGATAGCAGTGCTTGAGGAGCTGGTGAAAAACGGTGGAAGGACGCTTGTGTTTACCGACCAAGGCCGCGTGGCCTCACAGCCGGTGCCCATGCTGATCGGTCAGGCAGAAAACGTAACAACTACCTCTATTGGGACCAATACGACGTACAGGATAGTGATAGACAGTGGCGAATGGAATATGCGGGA
>JBDZWB010000116.1:2951-5641 GCA_040255975.1 Nitrosopumilales archaeon | reverse complement strand
GCCATCTCCTATACACACACATGCGTGATTGTCAATGACGAAAGACTATTCTACAATCCTTGTGCCGCATGATGGCACAGAGATGTCTGAAAAGGCTGTTGAAGAATCAATCAAATTTGCAAAGATATTTGGCTCTGACATTATCCTGCTGTATGTTGCCGATGAGCGATATGCTCCTCCAAGCTCGCTGCTCTCTTTTATTGGAAACAGAAAATCTCTCAAGGAAGCAAAGGATGAGCTGAAAAGAGTGCTTCAAACTGGAGCAGAAGCGATGCTGGAGAGGACGGCAGCGAGAATAAAAGAAGAAGGTGATATAAAATCAAAGATAATGATACGGGCAGGTTCGCCAGCCAAAGAGATCGCAGACGTGGCCAAGGAAACAAAGTCAGAGATTATAATCATGGGCAGCAGAAGTTTAAAAAAGTCCGGCAAGCTGAGGGCATTGGGAAGCGTGGCAAGGAAGGTGGCTGAAATAGCACCCTGTCCGGTAATGTTGGTGCACTAGCTTGGCATTGAAAAATTCAGGGAAGCGTGCAGATTAACCATGGCATACAAGAAAATCCTGGTACCATATGACGGCTCTGGCCCGTCAGACCGTGCACTAAAGTCGGCGATCGCGATTGCAAAAGCTGCCGGCAGCCAGATAGTGCTTCTCAACGTTGTGGAAGAGGTGCTGATCCCGGCTACCATGACAGATCTTGGCTATTCAAAGATCACGGGCGAAAAGTATACTCCGGCAATGCTGAGGAAAGAACTGACCCAGCATTTGAAGCAGAAAGCTACAGCCATGCTCGACCAAAAGAAGCGCAAGCATGGCAGTGAAAATGTCGCAATTGAAACCAAAATACTGATTGGATATCCACCAGAATCTATCATTGAATTTGCCAAGGAGCAGCATGTTGACCTTGTCATCATGGGGACAACTGGTCAGAGAGGAATTTTGAAAGTAGCCGTAATGGGAAGCGTTGCCAGAAAGGTCGCAGAAGAATCTCCATGCCCTATAATCCTGGTTCACTAGACAAGCTGTGCAGGCTGCAAAAATAATACGACACCCGCATGCCGGATGTCAGAAAAGGGCAGAAAGCTGCCTATGACATGCAGATAAAGCAATTCCATGATTTTATGGGATCTCCTTTCTATTAGAGAATGGCAAGTGGCTCTACTCATATTGTGTGTGGATGCGGCACTAACCAGCTCTGTTCCAAAATGAGAGCGCGACTTGTAGGTTTTTTCTATCGTCAGCCTCAAGGCAGGCGTTGCCGAAATTTCTATCAACAGATTCGTCACGAGTCAAACAGCATCTTCTTCATTCCCACCACTGAACCATCAGTCGCATCTCCTAAATAATCAGTTATCGAGTGGCGCACGAGGATGACCTATGTTTGAATAGAAAAGCTGCAACTACTGCCTTGGTGGCAGTAGCTGTTCTCTCAGGAGCTGCAGTAGTTCCGATGACGGCTTTTGCACTGACAGTCAACGGAACAAATCGCTCCGACACATTGAAGGGCACTGACAGCGCAGACACGATCCACGGCAAGGGAGGTGACGACAAGATCTATGGCTACAAGGGCAACGACAAACTGTACGGCGGACGTGGAGATGACAGAATCTGGGGAGGAAGCGGAAATGACAACATCTATGCATGGCATGGCAACAACCATGTGAGTGGTGGAGAAGGCCATGACACCATCTATGCAACCGGCGACCTTGAAGGCAATACCGAAGACTACAACGAGCTGAACGGCTATGGAGGCAACGACAAATTCATTATCAGGCATTCAGGTGCCACGATCTATGGCGGTACTGGAGACGACGACGTTGATGCAATAGCCGATGCCGGCTATGGAGGCTTTATCATCTACACCGGCGCAGGCGACGATTATGCCCGGGTAGTGGACAATCAGGCCGACATATTTGGAGGCGACGGCGACGACAAGCTGATTGCCCTTGGCGAGGCTGTCCATGAGGTATTCGGTGAAGACGACAACGACTGGATTCACATCAGCACCGACGTTGGCAGCATTGCAAAAGGCGGCGACGGCGACGACTATGTCCTCAGCACCTTCGAGGGCGAGCTGTATGGAGAAGAGGGAGACGACATACTGGAGTCAAGAAACGAGATAGCTTTCAACCACATGATAGGTGGCCCGGGCGCCGACGAGTTCAGGTGCAACGGCGGATACGATATCGTGGAGGATTTTGACGAAGATGAAGGCGACACGATAGTGGGCACTTGCGAATCGATAAACGGCGCGGAACAAATATAGCAGCAGAGGATGATGATTACCATCCCTGCTTTTTTTGTTGCATACGGGTCCTTGGCAAGATACTGTTGATGGCTACCATTTTGTTTCATACGTCTGGGCTGTCGTCTAATTAGTAAGCTGACATTCCAGTTCCCATGGAAATTGCCAAACAGAGGGTTCATCGAGCCATGCTTTTGAGGAGAGGGGCACTGGCAATAGCCCGGGAAGCGTTTGCAAGAAAGGATACGTTTGAAGCCATTGCGTAATATCAGGTGCAATCGTCTGCAAACCAAATCCTTAATTCAATTAACGTAATATGCACAGACCAAGTACAATGTCAAGGGAAATCAGAAACGAAGGGCACATCAAATGCGAAAAGTGCAGCAAGACATTTGAGCGAGGAGCATGCCTATTGACAAGATCTCAATACCTGTGCAAGATGCT
>JBDZWB010000116.1:0-2851 GCA_040255975.1 Nitrosopumilales archaeon | reverse complement strand
CATTTGAGCGAGGAGCATGCCTATTGACAAGATCTCAATACCTGTGCAAGATGCTTTGATGCGATTTGACTTTCTATTTTCTTGGGCGATCTCGCTTCTGGGCAATAAGACAATGATTACAAACTTTGCATCAAATGCTTTGAAGAAAAAAGAAATGGGAGGGAAGGCTTCCTCTAATTTTTCCCATTGGAGTTTCGATCCACTTCAAACTGCTCTTCAAACTGCTTGACGATTCCAATTGTAAACTCGTCGCTCATTGACACTGCATGTTTGTACAACGCGTCAAATGTGGTCACGTCTGTAGCATAGTCTCCTGTTAATCTTGCCACAGCTTCTGTTTTTGTGAGTGACAGGTGTTCATTTAACATGCTTTTCATTTCCTCCTTTGTCCAGTTTGGATTGGCGCTGCTCAGGAATGCAGCAATGTCATCTGCGTTTCTATACCACTTTTCTTCACTTTCTTCTACGGCTGCCGCGTCTCCTGCCTTTGCTGCTTCAAGCAGGTCTACTGCAACAAGTATGTGATCCTTCAGAAGGACAGTCAGCTGGTCTCCAGCTTGGTCGCCGTAGAATGGCTTTATGGCGTCACCGATGTCTTCTTGGTTTTTCAGCAGCCTTTCTGCTGCAAAAGACGCGTCCGGGCTATCTGACGCTGCCGCAACTATGTACTGCCTCGTCCAGACAACGTGCTCCACCCAGAGGTCATGGAGGGTAATTTGTAGTTCTGTAACCTTGGTCTGATTTAGGTCGTTGCTTGCTGCAAATAAAGGCACGTGTGTGTTAGAGTGCTCTTTTGAAGCCGATTTGGATTGATCGTTCTTCTCTTCCTTCACTTCCTGTGTGGCTTGGACCTTCTGAACGGCAGAGGTCTCGGCGGTCTGGCTTACCACGAATGCTGTTGAAAGCACTGCGGCAATGACCGCAATCACAAGGATACGTGTTGAATTTTTGTTCATCGCCGATGACACGACAACCCCTTTTATAAATTATAGCTACTATAAAGTATCTATAATGCTTTATTAACATGAGACCATTTAAACATTATAAACACATATTAGTATCCAAAGTGCTTACATAACCAATGTCTTCTGAAGATTTGAACAGCATGGGCCAGACCAAGGAAAAGATCCTAGAAATGTTGCTAGGTGGCTCAAAGACTGCAGGAGAGATTGCAGAAAAGCTGCAGATACAAAAAAGCGCAGTCAGAGTTCATCTGGAGTCGCTGAAGACTCTGGGTGCTGTGAGGTCGCAGTTCAAGATCGAAAAAATGGGCAGGCCAAAAAAAGTGTATGAATTAACAGAAAGGGGCCGGGAACTGTTCCCAAGACGATATGATCTGTTTTTGAATCTTGTACTTGACAAAATTGCAGGCAAAAAGGGCGAAGTCGAAGCAAGGGAAATTGTTGAATCGATAGCTGAAGATATTGCTTCTGGAATAAGGGCCAAAATTGAGAAAAACAGTTCGGGCAGTCTCGAAGATTCCCTAAAGATAATAAACGATGCGTCAAACGAAATGGGGTTTGCATCGTCTCTGGAAAGAGATGAAAAAGACAATTCGTTCTGCATCCAGAGCAAAAACTGCATCTTGTACAAGGCTGCGTTGAATAATCAAGATAGGATATGCCATGGCCTTCATGACAAGATAATTGCAAAGGCACTTGGCAGCGAGCCGGATGTACGGGTCGAGCTTAAAGAATGTATGGCACTTGGCAGCGAATACTGCAGGCATGCCATTCGCACAGCAAAAAGATGATGCCATTTGGGTGATAATACGAGTTTCCAAAATATTGCCAACGAAAGTGATCTCAATGAGAGAGGCCTCTGCTTCGAGTAGACTTGAATGGAAGACCATCATGTTGGCAATGGTTCAGGGCAGAGTCTGTGCAATGATAATCAAATCTTGGTTGATGAAAATGCGAGGGACTCCTCTTCTAAGACCATGACACAGCGCGAATTAAAAATAAGACATATACAAAAGCGGGAATTCGAAACAGTTCTCGTCATGCAGGGCGGGGGCTCGCTGGGCGCATATGAGTGTGGAGTCTACAAAGCGCTGTGTAGACATGGCGTCAAGTTCGACATAGTCTCAGGTACGTCAATTGGGGCCGTCAACGCTGTCATAATAGCCGGCTCAAGGAGCGATCATCCTGAAAAGGATCTTGAAGAATTTTGGCTGGAGATCGCTGAAACCGTAACTGCCTCAATCACTCCCGCCAGCTTTAGGGCCATTTTGTCTTCAACATACAGTGCGCTGTACGGCAACCCGAAAATTTTCACTCCCGCTTGGTTCATGATGCCAAGACTGCATGATAATGCAAATGCCGGTGATTACAAGTCCGCGTGGTGGCCGTTGCATTTGTACGATCTTGCGACCTTGAAAAGAACCTTGGAGAAGTATGTCGATTTTTCCAAGCTGAACAACAAAAATATCTCCAGAGTGATACTGACATGCACTGACATCAAGAATAGTGAAGCTGTAATATTCGACAGCGCTACAACGGATATTGACGCTGACCATGTGGTGGCATGCGCAAGCTATCCTTTCTATGGCATAGCATGGACAGAAAAAGATGGTAAATTCCTTTGGGACGGCGCGCTTCTCAGCAACACACCACTAAGAGAAGTCATTGACTCTTCTCCAAAGCATGACAAGAAAGTGTATATTGTGAATTTATTCCCGCATGTTCAGGAGGAACTGCCGAGAAATATTGTTGAAGTCTGGCACAGGGCAAGAGACATCATGCATACAGACAAGACGGATAATAACGTAAGAATGTCAAAAGTGATTTCGCGACACCTGTTACTTATGAAGGAAATGCATGACATCCTAAGTAATGCTCAGCTCGATGAG
>JBDZWB010000115.1:0-5770 GCA_040255975.1 Nitrosopumilales archaeon | reverse complement strand
ACCTCGTATTCGCAAGGAAGGTGCAAAAGCTGCAGGAAAGGATCGAGTCTGAACCAGAAGAAATGGACGACGAGGAAACCTCTGAATAGCATCATTGACTATTGCCTCCAAAAATTGCACATGAGCAGTGGGGCTTTTCTGTAGCGATAAACCGAATGACTCTATTGGTAAAACTGTTCAGGCGCTACCTATTCTTCAAGCTGAAAATCTACATAGTCGTTTTCAGTTACGTTGTATTTTTGCGCAAAGCCCGCCACCGTTTCCAGCACATAAAGCGAATTCCTGTCGGGCTTGTACGTCGGACAGAACGTGTCCGGCTCACAAGGCTCCAAGCTGTGTTCGATATGGACCACTTCATGGTACTCGCTTATCCAAATGATGTCTATTGGGAATTTCATGTTCTTCATCCAGAATGAGTGCTCGCGTGAAGTGCTGAACACAAAAAGCATGCCCTCATCTTCATTGAGGGTGTCCTTGACAGCCAGTCCCTTGGTCCTCTGGTCGTTGGTTGCTGCAATGTCGGCGACGAGGGTCACATTATTCACTGTGACATTGACCTGTCTGTACCCGCTGTTGCTTAGGTTCGCACCACCTATTACAAGCTCTTGTTGCTCATTTGCTGGCCCTGTCACGCTAGTGATGGGGGTAAAAAGCAAGAGGGTGCCACCAATAATCCCTACTACCGCAGCCGCAACGATAGCGATTACCGTAATTGCGCGCACTATTTGTCATATGCACACTCGGTATTTATGTCAAACCGGCCTCGCAAGTCTGAGGTGTACTAGATGCGAGCTCTTGCCTTGTTGTATAATACGAGGCTCGTTGCCTACGCGCCTGAAATATGACCCCAGCACAAGTGCCCATGGGAGTACGTGCTTGCTGTCCATTTTCGATTGCAAGCTCAAGATGTTGTTGCTCCTGTCATGCTTCAGGCCCCCGAGACAGCTTATCTTTAGTGCCGAATCGACAAGGTCCATAATTTCGGATGCACTCATGCCCGATAGCTTCATGCCGTACTTTTCATCAATGTCCTGCACCAGCTCGGCAGGCATGTCTGCGCCACTTACTGCATATTCGAGCATGCGAAGTGAAAGGCCATTTTCCACTATCCTTGCAAGCTCGGCTGCCTTTGCAGCCATTGCCGGCTCTGTGTCGAGCGGATACTTTACCTCGCCTGCCCGCTTCCATGCCTCTTCAAAGCCCTTTGACTGGAGGGCACCAAACGAGTCTGTGGAGGAAAAGAGCGCAGCCTTGCCGTTGCTGCTGTCGACTGAAACCATGTGAGTGGAATCGATAATGATCACATTGGACGATACCTCGCCAGTCCGAATGTCAATGCCTTCTGGCAGCTGGAAGATGCTCTCACTGCCTATGCATTGCGACCCGAGTATGAATCGGACGCGGACTCCTGCAGTGACCGCCTTGACAATTGAGGATCTGCATTGCGAAACAAGTCTTATTCCCCACTGGTCGAGCGTAGCGGTTATCGACGAACGTGAGCCTGCTATCAGGCTGCCGATCTTTTCAAGAGCTGAGTTTGCGTCAAGTATGAAATATCTCCGCTCCTCGGATCCCTTGGGTCGCTGGCCTTCGTCGTTTATTTTTTGGAGCCGATCGATTATTTTTCTCATGTTCTTTACTCTGCGTTCATGCAGGTTGACAATCTCAGAAAACGCCTCATCGGGTGGGATTGCGCTGCAGATCAGCGGCTTTTGCTTGGAAATAACTGCCAGCCTCTTTTTCTCCAGCTTTTTTATCGTTTGGTAGATCTTTGTCCTAGGGAGGTTGGCATAATATGCTATCTCGCTCGCAGCAAGCGATCCCTTGCCAATCATTGTAAGGTAGGCCCTTGCTTCATACTTTGAAAGCCCGAATTCTTCCAGACTGCCTGGAAGGTCGCTATTAGCACCTGTAAGCACACCTTTCCAGAATGAAAAATGAAGGTAAAACGATTGGTCAAATAGATTGCGCCCAAGTTCGAAAAAATGTCAAGCTGTTACCGCCCATCCCTGTTACCGCAGTTACAAAACGTTCCGGCACATGGCAAGTATTATTTCAAATGCCTTATGCAAAGCCAACATGAATTCAAGGTGGGTCAAGTCTGAGTCAATACTCTGTAATGACGATCAAACCGTTTCGCCGCCAAGGCCTGGAGGGCCGCTCAAGCCCCGGCTGGACGCGGTGCAGAAAAAGATCCAAGTCCAGATTGCAAGGCTTGAGGAACTTCACACATCGCTCAAGTCAAAGGACGACGACGTATTCCGGAAGCTGGTGGATTCGATAAAGGAGAACAACGCCCAGTATTCCACTGTTCTCTCGTCGGAACTTGCAAGGGCAAGGCAGGTATCACGAGTGGTGTCCCTGTCAAAGGTTGCACTCGAGAAGCTGGTCGCAAAGCTGTCTTCGGCGTCAGACTTTGGCGATCTGGTCATTGTGTTGAGCCCTGCCATGTCGGTGGTGAAGAACCTCCGATCTTCGCTGACTCCACATGTGCCAGAGATGGAAGTGGAGCTTGGAATCATCTCAGAACTCTTGAGCGGCATACTGGTTGACGCTGGACAGGTAGGTGGTTACACTATCAACTTTGAGACGGCAAACGAAGAAGCGGTGCGCCTGATAGACGAGGCATCGCTTGCAGTAGAGCAAAAGATGAAAGAAGAATTCCCCGGCATCCCTGATCTGCCGACGGTACCACAGAAACTTGCCTAGCCCGGTCTTTGGCTGGGACCGGCTAGGCAAGCTATGGTAATTGCCAACATCTTTTGACTGACCTGTTTTTCCTCATTTTTCCATATCCGCACCTTGGTATTGTTCAAGAAAAGTGGTTCCCTAAAGGAGAGGGCGAACGCTGCGCTGTCAAATCTGCAGCGCAATGCCTATGCGATGAGAATGCTACGCTCGAGGCTCGAATCACGCATCAACTTTGCGCTCAGCCAGAAACAGGGGGACTGCCAAGAGCTGACGAGAGTGCTTGAACTTGTCAAGAACGGCGAGATGATTCTTCACGAGATGTCTGAAAAGATCGAATCTGCGCGCTTTTTAGAAGAGTTTGTCATAATAATGGATAGCGCCGCTTCGTCAGTCAGCGACATAAAGGGCGACCTTGAGCAGATGATGCCGGCCGCCGAAGCCGCTCTGGAAGAGATGCACGACGCCATCGCCAAGGTCTCGACAGGGCTCGCGGCAGAGATCCGGCGAGAGATGGATCCTGCGATCCTTGCAGAAGTGACAGCAGCTATTGAATCAAACAAAGCCATGTCGATTGGAGTGCAGCAGCAGACTGCACCGGATGAGGAAGAACCCGAGCCGGTGCCGGCATAGGTGCAAATAATTTTGTTAGCTAGGCAAGATAGATTTACACCCAAGTAATTCAAAGCCCGAGCCAATTCTGGCTTGAACTGTATGAGTCTTGCACCACAAGAACTGGAAAATAGCGCTAGCAAATACGCAGCCGAGGCAATCCGGCTGGATTCTCAAGGGTCACGGGGGATGGCGATTCAGTCGTATCAGCGGGCAATAGAAGCGCTGGTAAAGCTGGTCCAAATCTACCCAGATTACAAACTAAACAAGGTGTACATGGAGAGGGCAAATGCCTATCAGAACAGGATCAAGGCCCTCCAGATGTCGCATGGCCTCGAAGAGGAGGAAAGGCCGACGCCTACCCACATTGACAATTCAAAGCAAGAACCATCAAATGGCCACGGGACAAAGCCTGCTACACAGTCAGGCGGCAGCAAGTCGGCAAATGTGGAGACGCTCAAGGCTGACTTTGACGATCTTGTTATGAAGGAAAAGCCAAACGTCAGCTGGAATGAGGTGATAGGCCTAGAGGATGCCAAGAGGGCGATCCGTGAGTCCATCGTTTACCCGATGAAGAGGGCAGACCTGTTCCCGCTAGGCTCGCCACGCGGCATACTGTTGTATGGTCCCCCTGGATGCGGCAAGACACTGCTAGCAGCTGCCGCCGCAGCGGAAATCGACGGTTACTTTATCAACGTCGACGCAGCATCGATGATGAGCAAGTGGCTCGGCGAAGCGGAGAAGAACATTTCAAAACTCTTCAAGATGGCACGCACGCTGAATGAAAGCGAGGGCGTACCTGTGCTTCTATTCATCGACGAAATCGACTCCTTGCTTGGCACGCGCAATAGTGAAGTCGGAGGCGAAGTGCGGGTCAAGAACCAGTTCTTGACAGAAATGGATGGTATCAACGGCAAGAGCAAGGAATCGCAGTTGTATGTCATTGGTGCGACCAACAAACCTTGGAGTCTCGAGGCAGGCTTTTTGCGCAGGTTCCAGAAGCGCATTTACGTCACTCTGCCAGACACCGCGTCAAGGACCAATCTCTTTTCACAGTATACCACACCGCTGAACGTTGAGGGTACACTAAGGGTTGAAGAACTGGCGAAGGTAAGCGAAGGTTATAGTGCAAGCGACATTAAGGATATCTGCCAGTCAGTTCAACTGCGCGTGGTCAACGAGCTGTTTGAAAGCGGCAAGGCTATGGAAGCCAACGCAAACCCAAGGGCGATCAACATGCTTGACTTTAAGGAAATACTGAAGATACGCAAGCCTTCAGTCAGCATCGATATGATAAGGGCATACATGCGTTGGAGCGACCAGTTCAAGGCGCTCTAGCCTTTTACTTTTCTTTCCTGTATCTTTCCATCGCTTCTGAAATCTTTTTCTTGGCCAGATCCTTGTTTTCCCAGCCTGTCACTTTGACGTATTTACCTTTTTCAAGCTCTTTATAGTGTTCGAAAAAGTGCTTTATCTGGTCCCGTAGGTGCTCTGGCACGTCATTGACGTCCTTGATGTTCGCAAAAGTCGGGTCAATCTTGGCGACTGGAACAGCAACTATCTTTGCGTCTTCGCCTTCCTCGTCCGCTGTGAGAAGTACGCCCACCGGCATTGCACGAATTACCGACGTGGGTATGATCGGATCGTTTCCGAGGACAAGCACATCAACAGGGTCTCCATCCTTCTCCTTTGTCTGCGGCACAAAGCCGTAATTGCATGGGTAGAACATTGCTGTGAACAGTTTACGGTCGACAAAAAGCGCACCAGTTTCCTTGTCTATTTCATACTTGATGTTGCTGCCCTTTGGGATCTCGATTACTACATTGATCTCTTCTGGTGGGTTTTTGCCTGCTTTGAGATCGTGTACAATTGCCAAGTTATTCAGAATAATCGGCCTACATTTGAAAATATAATCTTATTGACAGCTTTTGCTAGAGCCACTCTCTGCTCTTTTCTATCTTAGGGAGGACCCTGTCTTCGATCAACTTTACCGGGTCAGAACCTAGGTCGATTGACAACATTAGGTAGAACTTGTCATGTCTGGAAGATACAACTGGGATCGTCGCCCTGACAAGGTTTTCAAACCTGCCCACAATGTATTCCAACCTTCCCACCTTGGTACCGCCCTGAACCGCACCCATTCTCTGAATCGCCTGCCTGGTATATGCTTCTGTTTCTTCCTTGGTAGCAAGTGGGACGAGGCCAGGCCGGTACGACGTGGCAACAAGGCTGCCAAGATGGTCTGCCAACCCAACATACCGTATAGTCCTGTCCAGACGGAGAATTTCATCACACATGTCGTGATAGTTTGTCAATGAAAAGATAACCTATTGCTGGGTTCATATACTATGTGTTTGTAAATTTGACCAAAAATATAAACACAGGCCGCGCTATCGACATTCGCATAGATGGAATTTAACACGAGGTTCGACGCCAAGGCGATCGAAAATGAAATTCGCAATTACCTTGA
>JBDZWB010000114.1:0-5779 GCA_040255975.1 Nitrosopumilales archaeon | reverse complement strand
TGGAAAAGGCTGCAAATATTGCGCATGAAGCCGGCTATCCTGTCTTACTAAAGTCAGCGTTTGGCGGAGGAGGACGCGGAATCAGGCTTGCAAATGATGAAAAGCAGCTAAGGCAGGAATTTGAAATGGCATCGGCCGAATCACGTGCAGCCTTTGGCAAGGCCGCGCTTTTTGTGGAAAAGTACCTCCAAAAGATCAGACACATCGAATTCCAGCTTATCCGCGATTCACATGGGAACGGCAGGCACCTTTTTGAACGGGAGTGCTCTATCCAGAGGCGCCACCAAAAGCTGATCGAAATGTCGCCTTCTCCAGTCGTGGACCAAAAGACGCGTGAGAGGATTGGAGAAATTGCAGTCAGGGCTGCAGATGCAGTCGATTACCTGAATGCCGGCACTGCAGAGTTCCTGCGCGACCCTGAAGGCAACTTTTACTTTATCGAGATAAACTCTCGCCTTCAGGTGGAGCACCCGGTGACCGAGCTTGTGACCGGGCTTGATCTGGTGAAACTGCAAATAGCAGTGGCACAGGGAGAAGAGATCCCGTTCAAACAGGAAGACCTGAAGATGCACGGCTGCGCAATAGAATGCAGAATCAACGCCGAAGATCCCTTTTACGAATTTGCACCATCGACAGGTATTGTGCCAAATTGCAATATTCCATACGGGCCTGGCATAAGGGTAGATACCTACTTGTACCCTGGCTGCAATGTATCAGGTTACTATGACTCGCTCACTGCCAAACTTCTTGCGTGGGGCAGGGATTTTAACGAAGCAAGGATCAGGATGAGAAACGCACTGGACGAGTTTACAATAGAGGGCATCAATACCACAATACCGCTTTACAAGACTATAATGGACGAACCCAATTTCATCAAGGGCGATCTCTCTACTGACTATCTCGAACGCTTCAAGATATTCGACAAGATGAATGAAGAAGCAAAGGAAGATGCCAAGGAAAGAGCTCGGGCTGCAGTCGCTGCGGCTCTTCTCCAGTCAGAATTGGTGAAAAAGTCCAGCAGCTCTGTCCAGACAGCGGCGGCAAAATCAAAGTGGAAGATGAGGATTTAGATGGAATACAAAGTCGGCGACCTTGCAGAGATGTTAGACGGCGAAGTGCTGCGCACCACTGACAAGAATTCAGTGCTCGTGAAGATCGGGGGCAAACAGCACAACCTGCGCCTGCTTAAGACCGGCACAAACGAGTTTGAATTTATGCTTGACAACACTTTCCATCACGCCAAGATCCTCGAGTCGGGCAGCGCCGAAGTAAAGCTGATAATCGACGGCCAACCGCTGACCTTGAAAAAACATAGCAAGCTGACCGAAGTTCTGGAGAAGGCATCAGCAATGGGCGGCGCAGGCGGCGGAGATAGGAACCTGACAAGCCAGATCCCCGGCAGGGTAGTCAACATTGCTGGAAAGGCGGGAACCGAGGTCAAGAAAGGCGATGTCATTGTCGTTCTTGAGTCGATGAAGATGCAGGTCGCAATAAAGGCACACAAGGATGGCAACTTGAAGGAAATAAAGGTAAAACAGGGAGCCAGCGTCGCAAGAAATGACGTGCTGGCAGTTATTGAATAGCTGACTACTTTTTCGCTTTCTCCAGGGTGTCTTTGATCTCGTTGTAGTTTGGCTCTACCAGAGGGTTGTCAGAGACCCATCTGTAGATCACTTTTCCATCTTCGTCAAGAATGAACACTGATCTCTTTGCCGCATCATATCCTTCAAGCGGCCCGAGCTTGTTCATCACAATTCCATATTTTCTAATAACTTCGCGCCTATAGTCTGACAGCACCGGAAAGTTCAGGTGGCGGTTCTGCACAAAGAACTTGTTTGCAAAAGGCCCGTCAACTGAAATGCCAACTACGTTTGCGCCCAAATCGCGTAGAGAGTCAAGCGAGTCGCGCAGCGCGCACATTTCTGCGGTGCATACTGGAGACTCGGCCGCTGGAAAGAATGCAAGGATTGTCTTTTTACCGCGAAATTCGGAGAGCTTGCGCGGCTTCATGTCAGGATCTGGCAGTTCAAAGTCTGGTGCCCTGTCGCCTATGTTTGGTACCGATGAGAGAGATGCGCTAGACATGGAAATACAGCTGCGAATCTGATAATAAAAACATTTCAGGCATACTTGCTCTTGAATGGTGAAAGCTCCCGAAGATCCTTTACCACACTAGACAGCAAAGCGACCGTCCTGTCAATCTCCTCCTTTGTATTGTACATCCCAAGGCTTAGCCGCAGCGAGCCTGTTATCTCCTCGTAGGAAAAGCCCATCGCCTTTAGCACATGGGAAGGTTTTTGCTTTTTGACAGAGCACGCAGATCCAGTTGAGGCAGCCACTCCATTTTCATCTAGCTTTATTATCAAGTCTTCACCGTTCACTCCAAAGAAGGTGAAATGCGCATTATTTGGGATCCTGTCTGTCTTCGATCCATTAAGTCTAGAATGTGGTATTTCCTTCAACACTCTCTTAATGAGATAGTCGCGCAGCCCTGACACTTGCTCTGTATATTGATTCATCCGCTTTGTTGCAAGCTCGCAAGCTTTGCCAAAGCCGACTATTCCTGGCACATTTTCGGTGCCCGATCTTAATTCAGATTCTTGTCCACCGCCATGTATTATCGGAGATATTTCCAGTCCTGATCTGATGTAAAGGGCGCCAATGCCCTTGGGTCCATTTATCTTGTGCGAAGACATGGACATCATGTCCACCTTCAGATCCTTGACGTCTATAAAGACTTTGCCTGCTGCTTGTACAGC
Source organism: Nitrosopumilales archaeon (assembly GCA_040255975.1). Classification (GTDB taxonomy): domain Archaea; phylum Thermoproteota; class Nitrososphaeria; order Nitrososphaerales; family Nitrososphaeraceae; genus Nitrososphaera. Next base: position 3,020 of record JBDZWB010000114.1, on the reverse strand, counting down.
ATCGGTGTGGAACAACGCACCAGCCTGATGCGCTATCTGAGCAAGTTCCTTTACTGGCTGTATCGTGCCGACTTCATTGTTTGCATACATGATGCTGACAAGTGAGACATCATCTGAAACTGCTCCCTTCAGATCGGCCGGGCTGACGATCCCCTCGTCTGTAACCGGCAGGTATGTGACTGCAAAGCCCATCCTCTCAAGATCCCTACAGGGTTCTAGCACCGCATCATGTTCGATGCTGCTTGTGATTATCCTGTTTTTTGTAGGCGACTTGTTTCTGATATGAACAGCCGCACCCTTGACTGCAAGATTGTCTGCCTCGGTGCCGCCTGACGTGAATGTTAGCTCGCGCATCGATGCACCGATCATCTCTGCCACACGTTTACGAGCAAGCTGAATTGCCCGAGTGGTTTCCCTTCCAAACTTGTGTATCGAGGAAGGGTTGCCGTATTGCTGTTTCATGTATGGAAGCATTTCTGCGATAACTTCATCGGCAACTGGGGTCGACGCCGCGCTGTCAAGGTAAATGTGATCAGTCATTTTCTGCCATCACCAGTTTGCCGGTTTTGTAGCCGGCCGCATCCACTGCAACAAACTTGTAGCCGACCTCCTTTAGCTTGCGATCTAGCAATGTCAGCTTGTCGGTGTCAAACATTTTCTGCAATTCATCCCTGCCAACTTCGATCCTTGCCAACTCGCCGTGATCCCTGACGCGTACCTGATGGACACCGAATATTGTCTTTACAATAATCTCGGCGCTTTCAATCCTCCGTAACTTTTCATATGTAACTTGATCTCCTGTAGGAATTCTTGATGCGAGGCAAGCGTTGGACGGCTTGTCATAGACAGACAGCCCAAACTTTTTTGCAATCTCTCGTATTTCTGACTTTGCCAAGCCAAGTTCGACCATGGGGCTTCTCACCCCATTCTCCCTAAGCGCCCTGATGCCAGGTCTGTAATCAGTCAGGTCGTCGGCATTTGTGCCGTCAACTACAAGCATAATGCCGGCTTTTTTTGCCTCCTCTGCAAGATGCCGGCCAAGCTCCGTCCTGCAGTGGTAGCATCGCAAGCCGTCATTTTTCACAAACTCGGCGTTTTCAAGCTCGTCATATTCTATTATTGTGTGCTTGATGCCTACTTCCTTTGCGACCTGTCTGGCTGTAGCAAGCTCTTCCTCTGCCAGCGTCTTGTAGTCTGCAGTTATGGCTATTGCCTTTTTGCCAAGGGCCTTTGTTGCCGCGAGGGCTACAACCGCGCTATCAACCCCGCCAGATAGTGCCACTATTGCGCTATCGCCATTCTTGGAAAACCAATCCACCAGCTTGCTAAATCCATCCAGTTTTACAGTACACCCTCTATCTTTTTCATGACTTGCACAGCAACCAGCTCCGTCACCCTCTTGAGGGGGATCTGGCATCTTGCAGCAATTATCTTGACATCTTCAAATTCAGGCTTTGCATTAATCACCTTTCCTGCAGAGTCTCTGACAACCTTGACATGCATGTTGAATGTAATTCCCTTGACATCAACTGGAACCGTCTGCATCTCCCGTGGAAGGACATAGCGCTCTACTTCCTGCACCCTTGCTCCAAGCGTCCCCGATTCGCTGAAAAGCACCTCAAGCACATTGTTTAGGTGTGCGTTTTCCGATATAATCCTAATGAGGTACGCCGGTCTGCTCTTTTTAGTGATGCCAGGTATGACGATCACGTCCTTGGCTACTTCTGTCAGTCGATCTACCAGATTGCCTACAAGCTCGCCAGACGCGTCGTCAATATTTGTCTCTATTACGCAGACACTATCTTTGGTTGTCTCGGTGATAACGTTTGACGTACCTACAAGTACGCGCACGATGTTGGCAAACCCTTTGAACTTTTTCGTGCCGGCGCCATAGCCGATCTTTTCAGGGGAAATGCTCGGGTAATAGTTGACGCTGCCTTGGGCAAGTTTGACGAGCATGGCAGCACCTGTCGGCGTAGTTAGCTCCTCCTCTGCAAGCCCTCCTGTTAGCACAAACTGCTTGTCCTTGAAAATCTCAAGTATCGCGCTTGCTGGGTTCGGGACAGTTCCATGCGAAAACTTTAGCAAACCTCCTCCAACTGCCACCTTTGTAGAATATATCCTGCAGTCAAACAATTTCAGATCCTGCAGCGCAGTAGCGCACCCGACCAAGTCAACAAGCGTGTCGATGCTTGAAGCCTCGTGTAGGTGAACGCTGTCTATGCTTTCTCCATGAACCTTGGCTTCAGCAGAAATTATTGTCTTGAGTGATTCAAGTGCAAATGACTTAGCCTTTTGCTCCAGCCCAAGCGAGTCGCAGCAGCGCCCAAGTGCGCGGTGCATTTCGGAGCCCTTGCGTTCGTGCGCACCATCCGTATATTTCATCTGGAGCTGCGTTGCGGCAAAACCATGCGATAATACTCTAGCAAAATCTACCTTGGATATCTTGCTACCCTTTAGAAAGTCCTGACAGGCAAAGATAGAGTCGATGACCTTGGTCTTGCTGGCACCTGCATCCACTAGGCTTGCCAGCAACATGTCGCCGGCTATGCCGGCTACCTGTGAATCGATGATCGCAATCCTTGCCATTTGCTCTTGAGGTATAGCTAGCGTTGCTTTATATCGCTTTATTCCTGAAGCTCCATGTCGTCTAGCCGTTCGAATTCTACCTGCAGCTCTTCCTCATTCTCGTCTCCATAAATGACCAGTATTCTGTCTTCTTGCTGTGGGATATAGTCCATTATGGAGCTCACTTGTTCACCGTTAACAAAGAATCTTAGCATCTTGCCTCCATCGTTGCAGAACTGGTTTCCGTTGTCATGAATGAAGCAACCATCGCGGATATCCATGTCAACGCTGTGCAGGTATTCACCAATAGGCACTCTGCTAGAATGCCTGTGAACAGTAGTCCCGTCCCCGCCTTCAAAGTGGATGAACTGGTTGCCTGTAGCGCTTACCTGGTACTGCCGCTGGCTAAAGTCGACGTACTGGCCGTCCAGCTTTACTGCAAAAATTGCGTG
>JBDZWB010000113.1:0-5788 GCA_040255975.1 Nitrosopumilales archaeon | reverse complement strand
CACTGCAGGCACCATAAGTGTAGAAGAAGAAGATGATGGCGAAGAAGAGCTGTCAGAGGGAGGAAGTAGAGGACCCGTAATCGTTAATCCACCTACAGAACCGGTTTCTCCTCCAGACGATTCTGGCATCCCTAGCGAAGGCAGGATCGTGATAAAGGACATCACGGACTCGCTTGCATTCAGCATAGTTCAGCAAAAGCCATTGCACCAGCGCATGATAACCGTGCACGACGTGACGGTCGCAGTCAGCCTGACAGACTTGTATGCTTCAGGAATCGGTACTGCGATTGCGACGTTGGACTTTGAAATCGCAAACAGAAATGGCGAAGAAGAACATCTGACGCTCAGGTACTGGTATTCAGATCCAGTTACAGGACAGACAATCTATGAAAGCGTGCATCAGGTTGCGATAGAGGCCGGCGATTCCACTACTATGACATTTGGAGTGCCATTCTATTCAGAAGGCGTCTTTGATCTCATGATAGAGGCGGAGTCTGACGACGGTACACTGGCATCGACAGACATTGTAGTCAACGTGCCTTGGCTGGCAATATACCTCTATGTATTGGTGGCAGCAGCTGTAATAATCGTCGCTGCGTCGGCGTTCTACGTCCTATTTGCCATGCGCCGGCGGCGCAGACATGATGACGAGGAAGAGTTGTAATGAGTGCGTCAGCGACAGGATATTCGCTTCTTCTGTCTCTGCTTTTGCTCAATGTCGCGTCTGCACTCCAACAGCCGGCCAATGCCGCATCGTTAGAGATCGTGTCTACGCACTTTTCTGCAGGATATATGCCAGTTGTCGGCAGCTATGTAGAATATGAAGTCAGGCTTACAAACACAGGCGAAGGCATGATCGAAGACCAATCCCTGAGAGTATCCCTTGTATCTGACAGCAATAGAACGCATTCTGCAGCCTCGTATTCGGTCCAGATGCTTGGCGCCGGTGAAAGCAAGACGCTGCATCTCGGTCCGTTCAAGATCGAAGGCGAAGGCAGGCACCAGCTGCTAGCGGAATTTGGTGGCGTCTCGCTTTTATACAAGCCCGATTCGTTCACTGCTTACAGGCAGGAGGCAGTCCAAACCATCCTCATTGCGATTCCATTGATGGTCGCAGGAGCAGGTCTGACGGGCTTTTCTCTCTACAGGAAGAGAAGGGCTGTATGAAATTATTTTAACTGACACGCCTTTATAATGCCAAGAAATGGCTCTTCCATCATCAGCTGACCCACGATGATAGCAGGCATCGACTTTGAGATCATCCGCATCCTGATTGCCGCATCCATGCTCGGAAGCGCCTCATTTTTTGACATTCGCAAGAGAGAGGTGAGCGACCTCCTGTGGATGTTTTTCGGCATAATAGCACTTGCAGTCTATGCGCTCGAGTTTGCCTACGGAGGTAGTTTTGACCTATTCATGACGGCGATCCCCATTCTCATTGCGGCCGCAGTTTCGTTTGGCATCTACAAATCAGGTCTCTTTGGAGGTGCAGACGCGCTTGCCTTAGTCACGTTGGCTGCGATACTGCCTGCATATGGCGGAGTTGTGGAGAGGTTGCTGTCATTGGAAGGGGCATTCATGCTGCATCCCATAGTCCCACTTGTCGTGCTCTCCAATGCTGTCATACTGTCAATTTCGATAGTGGGACTCAACCTTGTCAGCAACGCTGTTTATGCATCGAGAAATCAAGGCAGGCTATTTGAGGGCCTAGAACATGAGTCGGTGAGCAAAAAGATTATCGCGGTAATCGTAGGCTACAGGACAAAAGACACGCCGGGCTACGCATTTCCAATCGAGCAGACAATCGATGGCAGGCGGCAGTTTAGCTTTGCTCCGGGAAACGCCGAAACTGCAGAATATGAATCTAGGCAGAACGTATGGGTGACCAGAGGAACACCGTTCCTTGCGTTCATGCTTGCCGGCTTTGTCGCAATGCTGTTTGTCGGAGACATCGCAGGCATCATCTTGGGATTGTTCATCTAGCCTACTCACGCAATCTAGCATCATCTCATGCGACTCTGGCTACTTTGCGAGTTAAGGATATTTTTATAGTTCAATATCATTCACAAATCTATGGCAGCTAAAAAGAAGAAGGCGGCGAAGAAAGCCAGTAAAAAGGCGAAGGCAAAAGCGAAGAAGTAAGGTAAGTTAGAAACCGATTGCCAGGGGATGATGACGAGTTAGAGTGACAATTGCCATTCATTTGGCGTGTCTTGAAAATATGTCTGACCCTTTGCATCTTTTCTTTGTAGCTCCTAGAGCCTGTCAAGGATAGAATCGACTATCTATGAAAGAAGCGGAGCCGTGGCTGCAACCAGTTACCCATTAACCCGATGGCAAAGAACTTTCGTAGCCTTTGATTCTTCATAAGCGACACATCTGTCAAAGATACTTTATAAAATATGGACCATGCACGAACCAGAACCAAGAAAACTCGCCTAGATCGTTCATTCAGAATATAGGTCCTGTTAACTTATCGACTTGTGTCTGAAAGGCGACTTTGCTGCATCGACTCTAGGGATTACAGGCACCGTCAGATTTCCCTTCATTGCTTCACCTGCAAGCCTTTCTACGATCTTTTCATCGTCTCCGCGAAGCGTCCTAATTGCAGCCTAGATCTGTCATCTCAAAAAGAACAACCTCATCTAGGCATCTTTCATTCTTGTAGATATGGCATTTGGAGAAAAATTGTTTGAAGAAAGCGACAAGGTAGTAGGGTTCAAGATTACAAAGGTCCACCCCGTGGAAGGGACAACAATGGAAGTGAGTTTCATGTCCGACATCAAGGGGATTGGAAAGGTACCAGACGGCAAGAATACAGGGTCTGGTACAGTGACTCAATATCCTCATGGTGCAGTAGGTGGAAGCCATTAAGGTTTTTCACCACGGCGGAGGGAGATCAATTCATGTGGTGGGCACAGGAGAAGAGCAGAGTTACAGAAGGTGGCAAGATAAGGAGTTTTTGTTAATGGTTAGCGGATATACAAATTCTCAAAAATTGTCCTGGATGAACAATAATCTTGTCTTCATAGTGGAGTTAGAATTTGATCCAGTGACACAGGAAATCAGCGCTACTGCTTGCGAATGGAAATGATCAGCCCTACTCGCAGGGAAGTTACAAATGCCCGACTTTTGAAAGGGGATTCAGAATCGTAAATTAGCAGACAGGAGACAAAGGAAAGGGTAAGCTGAAATGCGCATATCTACATAGTTTAACACCTTTGAATCTTTATATGTATCCTTTTTCGATACAGGCTTGACGCAGATTGGCAATCATAAATGCAAAAGTTGACGACAACCTAGTCAGAGAATTTCGCCACGTCATATATGAAAAACACGGCCTGAAAAAGGGCGACTTTAAGCATGCCTTGGAAGAGGCGATGCTTGACTATATACGCAAGTATGCAGCGGAAAAGGCGGCTGGCCAGAAAGAAACTATTACTACAATGCAGTAATTAGGTTTCTTCCTCTCCCTCTTCATCTTCAAAGCTGTCATCTATGGTTTCTTCATTCGTTTGTTCTGTCAACTCAGGGGTTGTTTCTTCAACAAGTGCCTCTTCCTCTTCAATGGTCTTTGGCTTTCTGAGTAAGTAGTAACCGCCCCCTGCAGCAGCGACTCCACCAAGCAGGACATATGTCGTCCAAGAAGGAAGCCCAAGCGCACTGCCAAGGACAGGTACCGCAGGGAGGATAGCACTTGAGCTGTCAACCTCGAATACCTTACTGACTCGCGACGGCTGATATCCGTCTTTGTAGGCTGTGACCATTAGCGTATGTAGGTTTGAAGACTGGTCCGCAGTGGTCGGCGTGTAGACAAAGGACGCCATCCCCGTGTCGTCTGTTGTTACGCTGGACACTAGTATCAGACCTGCAGAGCCGCTGTCTTCTATTTGCACGGTTACACCGGAGACGGGCATTCCACTTGCGTCCTTTACTGATACCTTCATCAGGGTGGGCTGATTGTATGCGAGCATCCCGATTCCGTTGTCAATCAGGACCGCGTTCATTTGCCTCTGATAGGGTCCGATTACTAGCTCTTTTGATATTCTAGTGGGCTTGAAGCCATCCTTTACTAAGGTTGCATCCACAGTGAATGTGCCGGGATTGTCAGCCATTACCTGCATGGTGGCAATATACGCGCTGCCCGCAGGCTTGAACGCTGTGGTGTTGCCCACCAGCTGTAGGCCGGAAGACGACCCCCAGGTTATGTTCACCCCTTGTATTGGCGTAGACACCGTCACCACGTTTGGAATGGAGGTGGCAAAAGTGCCTGTACCGACAAATGATGCAGGAAGCTCCACTACTGCAGGAGCCAGCATAGTCGATGAAGCCTGAAGACCGTCCGCAATACCATAGATGGTAAAATTGTCAGCCCTTCCAAAAGTCTCGACTTCAAAGCTGGCAAATGACTTGCCTTTTGGTATGACCAACGATGAGACTGGGAGCACATTTGAGAGGGACGAAGAAGAGAGCCCGACTACCACATCGTCAGAAGCAAGGACAGGATTGCCAGAGATGTCTGTCAGCTGTACTACCCCGACAGGGTGTTTCTTGCTAAAGGCCACTAGGCGGTCAAACGGAAGCATAACCTCAGTCATAGTGCCGGTGTGGAAGAGCAGGTGCATTTCTGAATCCACCTTTAGCGCAGAATTGGAGTTGACCCCCACCGGCACCGCACTCATTTCTTCGACAGTATTTTCAATAATGGTGGCGCCGGCTCTAAATGATTCAATTCCGACGCGCAGAAGGGTAAAGCTTTTTCCAGGTTCAATTTCAGTCAGCTCGTTGACAGGCTTTACAAGATACTTTACTCCCTGCTCCGAGTTTGACGGCCTGCCTGCAGAATCAAGTGTGATAAAGTAAAGGTCAGAATATCCGTCCCTGTCAAAGAGAATGCGGTAATTTCCATCTTCTGCATCAGGACCTCCTGCCGCAAAGATCTTCGTCTTCACAGGATTGAGACCGCCCACAACCGACATCATATTCGAGCCTACAGCGACATTTGCAAGCGAAACAGAAATGTCGACGGAATTGGCTTGGCGGCCGCTTGAAATGAATGCCGTCCCGTATGAAGAGGGGGAGGCTATCAAGCCAGAGTCAACTATGGTCGCGGCGAGAATATCTCCCGACACGATGTTGAGGTTTCCTTGGGCAGGGCTAAATACAGTAAGCGTCTGTACAGGATACAGCTCGCCCTCCTCCAAATCATCTATAGGATGCGAGTCCTTCTTATCGATAATGCCATCGCCGTTAGAATCAGTTCCGTCATCGATGTCGTGCTCGATGGCATTTATCTGGTATACCGAAATCGCACCTGCATCGCTTGGCACGCTATCGATTGTGAATACCTTGACGACTTTGTCAACTGCCTTCGCATGGGATATGCTGAGTGTGGCCGGCATCACCTCAAAGTTTGCAGTGCTTGCGCCCAAGCCTTCTGCCGATGCCCCTACGGTGACATTCTGACCACTGTAAAAGGTCGTGGGCTGCCGGGTATAAAACCCAAACTCTCCCTCTTTTATGACGGCTTTGGTGCTGCCGATGCTGCTGAGCTGGTGGGCACTTGAAAAGAGGTCCAGCTTGATATCCTTGGCTGCCAACGTAGGCTGCCCTGCGGCGTCGACTACGCCGACAAAAATGTCGATAGTTTTTTCATCGAGGCCAACTTTGTCTGGAAATACATAGACTTTCAGCGCGACGGGCTGTGTCTGAGATATTTCTACGTTAGTTACGGTGCTAAGTGGTTTGCTGGTTATGGTGGTCGCCTTGATGAAAGCGTTGCCAGATT
>JBDZWB010000112.1:0-5822 GCA_040255975.1 Nitrosopumilales archaeon | reverse complement strand
GGATTTCAAGCTCGGTATCATATCCATATTCTCCCATTGTTCCTAGCTTTAGCAGGTGGCAGTCAGGAACAACTTCTTTAATTGCGTAAAGCAGATTGAGGTTTCCAATCACATTATTGTGCTGTGTATAGACTGCATGTTCCCTGTCAACCATACTAAATGGCGCGGAAGGCTGCTCTCCCAGATGGACTATGGTGTCGGGCTTGAACCATTTGATATAGTCTTTTGCAAAGCTATAGTCCAAAAGGTCTCCTTCTTTAAAGGCGATCCCGCCCTTGGCGTCTGGATATGTTAAATTGAAAACATGAATTCTCTCTTCCATTTCCCGGATTGGAGTAGCAGAAATTGATCCAACTTTGGCAACATTCTTTCTTCGAGAGTAATTATCGATCCCGGCTACCTTGTGACCTCGCTTAGCGAGATGCATCGCAAGGCTCCAGCCGATATAGCCGTCTATCCCAACGATGAGAACTTTTTTTCCGTTCATCTTACTAGAACAAAGTTTGTAGATTAAAAGCCATTGTGTAATTACCATCTGTAGAAATATACCAGAGTAAGGCTCTATTAGTGGGAACTAGACATACTAATGTCCAAATAATGGAAATATATTCCTTTCAAACTCCAATATAGGCACGTTGTTCGTCGATTTTTTGCCAGCCAAAACAGGCATTCAATGAATTGTCGGATCTTTGTCGCCAGTATTTTTAATCATTATGTTATTCAATTCTATAACAGGACCCGTTATAAGCAAAAACACTATATGATAAGACGTTGACCACGCATACAGTATCGTCTGAAATGATCCCAATTAACAAGCCATGGATAGGAGAGGAAGAAAAGCGCGAAGTGGCAAGTGTGCTAGAAGAAAACGCACTGACAACGGCTGCGCGCGATGGAGGTAAGCGCGTCCGCGATTTCGAGTCGCAAATGAGAAACTACCTGAAGGCAAAGTACGTGATATCAGTCAATTCTGGCACAGCCGCGTTGCAGGCCGCGCTCATGGCGGCAGGGATAAAGCAAGGCGATGAAGTATTGCTCCCGTCATTCACTTTTGTCGCGACTGCCAACGCAGTCGTGGCGGCCGGCGGCAAGCCTGTATTTGTGGACATCAAAAAAGACGATTATACCATTGACGCTTCTGACTTGGAGTCAAAGATTACGAAGAGATCCAAGGTCGTGATCCCGGTGCACCTATACGGCCACCCGTCAGACATGGACGAAATTTCAGAACTTGCAGAAAAGCACTCGATCGATGTCATCGAAGACGCTTGCCAGTCCCTAGGTTCATCTTACAAGAAAAAGCAGACTGGCACTTTTGGCACGATGGGCTGCTTCTCCATGTATGCAAGCAAGGTTCTGACAGCCGGCGAGGGCGGCGCAGTGTCGACTGACAGCGACGAGCTGGCCGACAAGCTAAAAATGATAAGGAATCACGGCATGGTCGAGGGCTATGACACAAAAGTGCTTGGTCTTAACCTGCGCCTGCCCGAGCTGAGTGCCGCAGTCGCAAAGGTGCAGATGCAAAAACTTGACAAGATGCTCCAGATCAGAAGACGCAATGCAGAGATGTTGAACAAGCTTCTATCCCCATCTGCCAAAAATCATGGCATCAGGCTGCCGGAGGAAACTCCGGACAAAGAATTCAATTGGTACCTCTACACGGTGGCATTTAACCAAGACCGTGACCAGATAAAAGAAAAACTGATCAAGGATAATGTCGGCGCGACCGTATATTACAACCCACCAGTGCACAAGACGCCATACTACTTGCAGCTGGCGCCAGAGACAAGGCTTCCGGCCACAGAATGGAGCGCAGACCATGTGTTGTCGCTGCCAGCCCATCCGCACGTGAGTGAATCGGATGTAGAACACATCGCAAACAGCCTAAAAGTAATACTTGAGAAGTAGATTGTAACATAGAATTGTGATATTATGTTATTATCACAATTCCATATACGTTTTTATATTATATGTCGACAAACTAGAGAACGGAAATGCCGATCGACACTGGAGATACTACGTGGATGTTTGTATCAACGGGTCTTGTGCTGTTGATGGTTCCTGCGCTTGGTTTTTTTGAAGCAGGTCTGCTAAGACTCAAAAACTCGCTCTCGGTCATAATGCAGACCTTCTCTGGACTCGCAATTCTTTCAACTATTTGGTTTATCGCAGGTTTTACGCTGACATTTGGACCGTCAAATGGAGGCTACATAGGAGGACTTGACTATCTGTTCTACAACAACGTTCCAATCGAAGAGTCGCTGGAAATAGCCCCTACAATTCCCGGCATCACTTTTGCCACCTTCCAAATGATGTTTGCGGTTATTACGCCGTTGCTCATTACAGGAGCCTTTGCTGAAAGAGTGAAGTGGAGTGCGTTCTTGGTATTTAGCATAGCATGGAGCTTTCTCATCTACTATCCGCTGGCACACTGGGTATGGGGCGGAGGGTGGCTTTCGGCATTTGGAGTATATGACTTTGCAGGCGGCATAGTAATCCACACCAGCGCAGGAATGGCCTCCTTAGCTGCGGCTCTTGTCCTTGGAAGGAGGAAAAACTTTGGACCCGATATCATGGTTCCGCACAATATACCATTAGCCGTTCTGGGCGCAAGCCTGCTGTGGCTCGGCTGGTTTGGCTTTAACGGCGGCAGCGCTTTGGCATCGGGCTCGCTTGCCGCTAACGCGATACTTACGTCGCAGATAGGAGCGTCCACATCTGCATTTGTATGGATAGTGCTTTCTTGGAAGAGATCAGGCAAACCCTCCACGACAGCGGCTATCAACGGAGCCATTTGTGGACTGGCAGGCATAACTCCTGCTGCGGGATTCATTAGCGGCCAGAATGCCTTCTTCTTGGGCATAGTGTTAGGATTCGCATCATACTTTGCAATCCTTCTGTTGAAGGAACACCTAAAGATCGACGATGCGCTTGATGTCAGCTCGGTGCACGGCGTTACAGGCATAGTCGGCGCGCTTGCAATAGGCATAGTCGCAAGCAGCTTGATCAATCCTGCGGGTCCAGACGGGCTGCTGTATGGAAATCCAATGCAGCTACCAATCCAAGCGATGGGAGTTGCAGTCGCAGCGGTTCTTGGCTTTGGCGGCACGATTGTCATAATGAAGATAATAGACAAGACGATCGGGCTCAAGGTCAAGGAGGAGGAAGAGGATATCGGGTTGGACGTTACGCAGCATGCAGAGCGGGCGTACGTCAGCTAACCCTTTCTTTTTTAGTTTTTAAAACCTTGATACTTCAAGTCTACTGCTTCATAGTTGCCAGTATTATCAGCTCATCCAAAATCAGTCAGAATGCCATTTGTTTCCGCTATCAATTTCTCCAAATCCGCTCTACTTGTCTTGTATCCTTTTAGAGCTTTATTTACAGCCTCGAAGAGTAGAAAGGTTGGAATAACACAGATCTTTTTCTCTCTCGCAAAGTCATCTAGGGTTTTATCTAGCACCATTCTTTCTTTACGGGATTCCGGGTACGGACTAAACCTTAGTTGATTCATGATAAATATCGGCTTTGATTTTTTCCCATTGACAACATAGTCATCAGCCCAGCTTTGGCATTGCCTCAATTGATCTAGATCTGCCTTCTGTTCCGAGCCCTTTACCATTATTACTCCATGTGCATACTGGGTAGGACTTTGAAAATCAAATACTAGATCCTCCTTGTTGTCTTTTCTCCCTTTTTTTAGGTCATCAAGACCCAATAACTTTAACGCAGAACTAACAGCATCTTGAAGCGCATTGCCATGTGCATACAACAACCTGTAATGTCTCTTAAGTTTGTCAATGATGCCTTCCTGAAAAGCAATGATGCTTTTGTATTCGTCAAGAATGGACTCCGCCTCTTCAAGACCAGAAATACGGATACTGCTTATCCATTTTGGCACGGGCTCATCTTGCACCTAAATCACCCTTTTTGATAAATGGATGAATAAAATCTTTCTTCAGTAGTAAGAAAGTTGCTAGAAGGCTAAATAACTTGCAAAACCTTAATCAGACAAATTACTTGTTATATGTGGCACAGGGTTTGTTCTAACAGAATTCAGATTAGGTTGTATCTGACTACACGTGTACCTGCTAAACTCTTTTATTGGCTTTTGCAGCTTTTCCACTTGTGAGGTTAGTAATCTATACCGGCAAGGGCGGCACAGGCAAGACCGTCACTTCATGCGCGACTGCGATCAAGATGGCCGAGCGCGGCCATAATACACTTGTAATTTCTGCAGATCCAGCGCATACCTTGAGTGACGCCTTTATGATGAAAGAGGTTGGCCACGATCCAAGAGAGGTGGCGGCCAAGCTGACCGCGCTTCAGATAGATCCTGTGAACGAGATGAGCAAGCAATACGACCCCATACTCTCATACATGGCGGCGATATTTTCCGCAAAGGGCATTGACGAAACGCTGGCCTATGAAATCGCGATGCTGCCTGGCATGACGCAGTTATTCTCGCTTCTAAAAATACAAGAAGTTGAGAGGTTGAAAACATTTGATTGCGTGGTGCTGGACATGCCGGCATCAGGTGAGGCCCTGCGCTACCTCTATTTCCCAAAGCTGGTCGGGAGCATCGGCCGCAAGCTGACCGGTCTTGCAGGCCTCTTTAGTGGCTTTGCCAGGGTCTTCCAACCAGTTGCCAAGATACCGGCGCCAAGCAAGGACGTGATAAAGAGCGAGATGGACTTTCTCGACAGGCTCGACGAGCTTGCCAAGATAATCAGGGACAACGACACTACAAGCATCAGACTTGTCGCAAATCCAGATACCTTTAGCATAGAGAATGCCAAGAGGGCGCTCATGTCAGCCAGCCTCTACGGCATCAATGTCGACATGGCGGTGATAAACAAGATAATGGCCGGCTCATCAGACGAATATTATGCCAAGTGGGCAAGCTACCAGAAGGGCAAGGTGGAAGAAGCAAAAGCAAACTTTTACCCACTTCCGGTAAAGGAGGTGCAACTGTACAACACCGAACTGCGCGGCATCGACATGCTCCGCAAGCACGGCGAGGTGCTCTTTGGAAGCGACGACCCCTCCAAGATATTCTACCGCGGCAAGCCTTACAGCTTTGCAAGCGACGACAACACTATCAACATGACGGTGCAGGTGCCGTTTACCGAAAAGGACGACTTTTCAATTGAGCGTTACGGCGACCAGCTAACGCTGAGCGTCAAGACTTCAGTTGGACAGATAGTCAACATCGTGCCCTTGCCAATTGCCACTGCGAGTATGAGGCTTGCTAAGGCAAAATTGATGAACCACGAGCTAAATGTGCTTTTCGAAAAATCTTAAGGCGCGACTCGCCGGCGTGACCTTTCCTTTCTTCTTTCATCGAGCTGCCATTTTGTGACAAGTATTATGCCTAAAATTGGAAAGCTGGCAATGAACGCATATGGAAAGATTGCCAAAAACGCGGAGGGCTCCATTTCCTGTTAGACAATCCTGAACTCATCATTATTAAATGCTGCAGAACCGGCTTCGACAATGAGCTTCTCGCGCCATTCTCTGTCAAGAAAAAAGAGTTTATATAATATGGAACTTGATTAATCTCGAGAAATAATGCCAATAGATCCAGACTTTCCAAGGAATTCTCAGGTGATCGGCAAGATCAAGCACTCTGACGGCGAGCACTTCCACTACTTCTGGGGACCAGGAGCCGCCAAAGAAGCTGCTGAAAACGAAGAAGTCAAGGCAGCTTTTCAAGCCAGAGGCGAAGAGCTAGTGCCGCTCGGCGTTAGCGGCACGATGGTCGCTGTCGATTGGGATGCCTGTGTTGCAGACGGCGCTTGCATCGAAGCCTGTCCAGTCCA
>JBDZWB010000111.1:0-5844 GCA_040255975.1 Nitrosopumilales archaeon | reverse complement strand
GACAGGGCGCTTGCCGAGCCTGGAGAGGCAGTCGGCGTGGTAACCGCACAGTCGATTGGCGAGCCAGGAACCCAGATGACACTTAGGACATTCCACTTTGCCGGCGTAAAGGAAAGGAACGTTACGCTTGGTCTTCCAAGACTGATTGAACTAGTGGATGCACGCAAAAAGCCGGTGACTCCTACCATGGACATTTACCTTGACGAGCAACACAGGGTCTCAAGGGAAAAAGCTCTTGAAGTCGCGAGGGAAATACTGTTCACCCAGATAGGCGATCTTACAGATAGGACTGATACCGACTATAGCGGGGTGCTGACGTTCCACCTGTCTGAAGCAAAAATGGCAGAGAGGGGATGCAGCTTTGATGATGTCATGGCAGTGCTGGAAAGTGCCAAGAAAAAGTATACAATCAAGCCAAACGAGAACAAACTCTCGATCAAGGTCACTGTGCCTGACGAGCCAGATGCGCAGACGCTCCTGACGCTCAAGAGCAAACTGCTAAACACAAGAGTAAAGGGCGTGCCAGACATTGAGCGCGTGACAATAGTGAAACAGGATGACGAGTGGGTAATCCAGACCGCAGGATCGAACCTTGCCAAAGTGGTGGCAGTAGATGGCATCGACCTGACAAGAATCACCACAAACAACGTCTATGAGATATGGCAGACGCTTGGCATCGAAGCGGCAAGAACAGCACTGATTAAAGAGATCACCAACACGCTTGAAGAACAGGGTCTCGAAGTGGACACGCGCCACATCATGCTGGTTGCAGACCTCATGACTTCAAAGGGCTATCTGCAACAGATAGGCAGGCACGGCATCGCTGGAACAAAGACATCAGTACTTGCAAGGGCTGCATTTGAAATCACGGTGCCAACAATTGCCAAAGCATCGCTCGAAGGTCAGATAGAGACGCTGAAAGGAGTAACAGAAAACGTTATAGTAGGTGCCACTGTACCTGTCGGCACCGGAATGGTAGACCTCTACATGAAGGTGAAGGACAATGAAAGCGCTGGAAAAAGTGATTAAAGACGCAATAGCCGCCGACAAGTACAAGAGCGGCATCAAAGAAGTGTTGCAGTCAGTCAAGGGATCAAAGCTCATTATCGTCAGCAAGTCTCTAGATTCTGCAGACAGGGCCAAGCTCGAAGAGCAAGCCAAGACCGCTAATGTTGCAGTGTACGAATACCCTGGCACTTCTGTTCAGCTGGGCAAGCTCTGCAACAGACCTTACAGGATCACTGCGATAGCGATCAAGAGCGGCACTGCAGCCGAGATTGACGCAATAATGTCGGAAGGGACGGCGTCCAAGTAGACTTAAATTGAGCAAGAGTTGGAAGCATGATTTGTTGTCGCCGTTTGCACCGCACGCCACAGGGACGCTGTAAATATGGAAATCAAGCTGACTTCTGACGAGCTTCGGCTCTTATCTCTTTTCCAGAGCGTCACGAGCGCCACTGCAAGGGACTGCATTGTAGACGAGAAGATGGATCGCGTCATATTTGTGGTCAACAAGGGTCAGATGGGACTTGCAATAGGCAAGGGCGGCTCCACGATAAAGCAATTGCAGAACGTGGTTGCAAAAAAGATCGAACTTGTCGAATATTCTGATGATCCTGCAGAATTTATCCGCAACATGCTCAACGCAGATATGGTGAACGAAGTCAGGATATCTGACAGACCAGACGGCACGAAGCAGGCCGTGGTCATGGTCGACCAGAGGAAAAAGGGCGCGGTGGTAGGCAGGGAAGGCAGAAACGCCGAGAAGGCGAGGCTTCTTGCGAAGCGATACTTCCAAATAACCAATGTTCAGATAGTAAGCCCTGAACAGGGTAATAGTAATAGGGTGAATATGGATGGGTAAATCTCCACTAGGTCTGTTCGCAGGCAGGGTTCTCAAGGCTAAAAAGAGCCGCGCTAGGTGGGCAGACAAATACTACAAGAGAAGGATGCTCATGCTTGACAAGAAGGCAAACCCTCTAGAGGGGGCGCCGCAGGCAAGGGGCATAGTGCTGGAAAAAGTTGGCATCGAGTCGAAGCAGCCCAACTCTGCAGTGCGCAAGTGCGTCAGGGTTCAGCTGATAAAGAACGGCAAGTCGGTCACGGCCTTCCTTCCAAGGGACGGCGCTCTGAATTTTGTTGACGAGCACGACGAAGTCATTATCGGCGGTATCGGAGGCTCGATGGGTGGCGCAATGGGCGACATTCCCGGCGTCAGATGGCAAGTATTCAAAGTCAATGGCGTTTCACTGAACGAGCTTGTACACGGAAGAAAGGAGAAGCCAAGAAGATGAGCGGGAAAGAACAAGTTCACATCCAGCTGTTTCACAAATGGGACGCTAGCGACATTGTGATAAACGATCCCGGTCTGAAGAATGTGATCAGCCTCAAGCCAGCCGTAATTCCGGTGACCTTTGGCAGACACGAGCACCAGCGACTGAAAAAGGCAGAAGTCAATATCGTCGAGCGCCTTGCCAACAAGATGATGCACTTTGGAAAGAAATATGCCAAGAACACTGGCAGGATGGGCGGCAAGAAGGCAAGGATGCTCAACATTGTAAAGACCGCATTTGAAATAATACACTTGGAAACAGGCAAGAACCCGATAGAGCTGCTGGTAAGGGCAATCGAGAACTCTTCACCAAACGAAGATACAACACGCATCGTGTATGGTGGCGTCGTCTACCACGTGTCAGTTGATGTTGCACCGCTGCGAAGAGTCGATCTTGCACTGCGGTTTATCGCAGAAGGCGTGAGGGAGTCAACCTACAGCAATCCACAAACGATCGAAGAGGCACTTGCCAAGGAGATTATCCTAGCTTCCAACAACGACATGGCAAGCCACGCGGTAAAGAAAAAGAACGAACAAGAAAGAATCGCAATGGCTTCAAGGTAAGCCATCTTTTTCCTTCTTTCCTTTCTATATTTTAGTTTCATAATAATTAAAAGCGATTTATGATTGCCTTTTGGCAAAAGGGGCTAGGCTGAGCGGGTGACGCAAGGGCGTGGTGGGAAAAGCTCCCCTAGTCTCCCATTACGCTTATCAATGGCTGTCTAGACAACATAACAAGGAATGAGTGGTAAAGACGAATCGATCTTTTCAATGGAAGCCCTTCGAAGCACGCAGACCGGCAAGGACATCCTGAAGCAGGGACTGCTAAGGAGCAAGGGCTACAAACAGTTCAACCAGTACAAGGAAAAGACTGAGCGAGAGTTTTCCGGATTCGCCCAGAGGTTCGTCATGTCGCTGCACAAGGCAATAACCGCAGACAGCAATCCTGCTGGCACCATCCGCAAGTTTGCGGACGACGTGGGCTCTCAAGAGCTCGCCCTAGCGGATGCAAGCGTGGCGGATGTCAAGGCTAGGCTGTCAAACCCTGATGTCTTGGCAGACAGGATCAAGCGCATACTGAATTCCAATTTTGTCAAGATGACCTTTCCCGTCTTCAACGCGCTATATGATGGCGCTTCAGAGTATTTCGGCGATGGTCCTTCTGAAGAAAAGCGAAACGCCGTGATCGATGGCCACATCATTGCCATCGACCTTTCAGAGCCAATGGACAGGATCGTGGACAAGGACGAGGACTTGGAATATCTTGACGATTACCGGTTCATGAACCCATACATTCTTGACATAGCGCGGAACAAAATTGCCCAGGGCGGCGACTCGGTGCTGAAGGCGTTTGAATATGGCTTCAAGGATGCGCGCATTGGTCAATACATCGACGTGAAACTAAAGATGAAGCCGGCATCAATAAACGACGAAAACATGACCGAGTGCTACAAGAAATACCGGGCAGTGATGGGAACCGCCGGCAGGAATATGGCACTCAACCGTAGGCCGCTCTCTGATATTTTCCATCTTGGTATGGCAAAGGCTGGTGAATGCGTGGGTTGCGGCAACGAAATCGAGGATGCGATCAAGAACAATGCGGTTAAGGTGCCGTCATGGCCGCTCTATTATGCTCTTAATACCGGAGATGTCAGGCGCGGCTTTGAGCTTACGATGGCAAAGAGCGAGCTCTATCTCGATGAAGCAAAGATTGCGCTGGACATGCTGCCGGAAAGCTTCCGGCTAAAGCCATTTTTGGAGTTTCTGTTCCTGACTGTAAGGCACTACAACCAGTACTGGTACAACGATCTCGTCAAACGAGCGCCCTTTTCCGAGTTCCAGCGGAAAATAGAAGCTGTTGCCAAATGATGTGGTCTGAAAAGTACAGGCCAAAGACAGTGCAGGAAATGGTGGGCAATGAAGACGCTAGGCTTGCCACCCTAAAGTGGCTGGTCGGCTGGATGAGCGGAAGCAAGCCACTGCTACTTGTTGGTCCGCCGGGCACCGGCAAGACCACTCTGGTGCATGCAATTGCAAGACAGTTTGATTATGACTTGGTGGAAATGAATGCAAGCGATGCGCGCAACAAAGAGACCCTGCAGGCAAGGATAACGCCCGTCTTTCAAAACACCGCAAACCTGCTTGGAAGAAAGATAATGCTGTTTCTAGACGAGGTGGACGGAATCTCTGGCAGGGAGGATTCTGGAGGGCTGGACGTGCTCATTGACCTTATGAAGGAGCCGACGGTGCCTGTGATAATGGCTGCCAATGCAAAGTCGACCAAGATAAAGGATCTGGCAAAAGTCTGCAAGACTGTAGAGTTTTCGCCAGTGCCACCGCGCCTGCTGATGCTGTTCCTTGACCATGTGCTCCAGAGCGAAGGCGTGAAGCTGGGACCTGGTGACAGGATATCCATAGTAAACAACAGTAGGGGCGACATCCGCTCTATGCTCAATAGCGCCCAGTCGCGCATTTCAGGCTATGCTACCGTGTCAAACAGGGATATCGTGGACATTGACATAACCGATGCGATCAACGGGTACTTCAATACGAGCAACAAAGAGCAGGCAGTGCAGTTTATCACAAAAGCGGATGCTTCATACCCAGATCCAAGATATGGAGTATCAACGGAAGACAGACGCAAGGACATGCTTGCCGCTCTCTTCTCAAGCATAGTTTCTTCGAGAATCGAACAGGAAGACCTCGCTTACATGCTCGACGTGCTCTCAAGGGCCGACATGATCGTGGGGCGGGCAAATGCAAGGAGGGAATGGCGCCTGTTGAAATACATGAGCAGTATAATAGCTGCTGGGCTATACGAAAGGTCGCGCCAAAAGGGGATCAAGTACACGCAATACGCGATGCCTTGGCCAGTTATGGGACCGATATTTGCCCGTTCGCAGTCAACAAGAAAGATTCTGGGAGAGCTTGCTCCTGCGCTCCATACGTCAAAAAGTTCTGCCGGGTCATTTGCGCTGCCATATTTCATAAGGCTGTTGATCGAAGAAAAGGTAGATCCAGTCGAATTTGCATTGGACAACTTTGGCGACGAGTCGGTCGGCGAGTCAATAGCAAAGGAGATCGAGAAGGTGAAAAAGAAATGAGCGACTGGATAAGACTGCTGGTCAAGTTTAAAGGTAAATGTGCAGAGTGCGGCAAAGAGATACCTGCAGGCGAGTACGCACTATGGTCAAAGAGCAGCAAGGCTATCAAGCACGAAAAGTGTGAAGCCCGGCAGTCAGAAAAGAAAGAAGAAGGAAAAGAAAAACCACAAGAAGTTCCAGAGCTTGATTGCTTCATATGCGGCAAACCAGCAGGATGCATCGAGTGCGGCTTTGAGGCTGACTGCGACAGGCAGGCTGTGTCGCAGGCATGCATCTGCAGCCAGTGCATGGAGGACAAGCAGGCATATGCAAACTACCAACAGGCTTTTGTCGAAAGAGCCCGCAAGGTAAAAGTTAAAATTTGAATGGGATAAACACCCTAAAATACGCCCGCCACGCAAAAGGATC